>CAZDPZ010000030.1:0-12231 GCA_964507635.1 uncultured Clostridium sp. | reverse complement strand
TTTGTTGTTCTCCACCTGATAATTGATCAGGATAACTTCTAAGTTTATCTTTTAATCCTACTTGTTCTATTGCTTTTATAGTTTTTATTCTTATTTCACTTTCTTTTAATCCATATACTTCTAATGCAAAAGCAACATTTTCATATACTGTCATTCTAGGTAATAATTTATAATCTTGAAATACTATTCCCAGTTTTCTTCTTAATTTATATATTTTTCCATTTCTAAGTTTAGCAACATTTATTCCTCCAACATAAACTTCTCCTCTTGTAGGTTTTTCTTGTCTATATAGAAGTTTAATTAATGTACTTTTACCACTACCTGAAGCACCTATTACAAAAACAAACTCTCCTTTAGAGATTTCTAAATCAACATCACAAAGAGCTGTTACTCCATTTTGATATCTTTTATATATATCTTTAAGTTGTATTAATTGCATAATTCCTCCAACATATCTATTATATTATTACTACTATAAGTTGTCAAAAGACAAATTTTTCCTTTTTGTTCCACCTAACACTTCATAGCAGTCACTTACTACTATAAAGGCATCTGGATCTATTTCTTGTATAGCACTTTTTAAGAATGAGTATTTTTCTGTAGGTACCACACACATAAGCATTTTTTTTCTTAAATGAGAAAATGCTCCTTTAGTATCTAATTCAGTAACTCCACTTTCTATTACTGTTAATATGAATTCTTTTACATCTTCTTCTCTTCTGGTTTGAATAAAGAATGTTTTGGAATCACTTATTCCTATAAGTATTTTATCAACCAAATATGTTGATAAAACTGTTATTATAAGTGAATACATAATAGCAGTATATCCAAATGTGAATCCACCTATAATAATTATTACTGTAGAAATATATCTTAATAGTTTTCCTAATGGAATTTTCTTATATTTTTGTATTATAGCGGCTAAGATACTGGTTCCTCCAGTGTTAAAGCCTGCTTTATATACTAAGCTTTCTCCAAATCCTCCTACTACTCCAGCAGCAAGAACATAAAGCAAAATATTATCAAAAGAGAAATTAATAAGAGTTGGAACATTTTCAGTAGCATAAATAAATAATGTTGATACTAATGCACCTACTATTCCAAGTAAACTTTCTTTAAAACCTAATGTTAATATACTAATTATTATTAATATTAAGTTTCCTATTAGAATTACTAGTGTTACATTTGTACCAAATAATTCATTTAATATAACTCCTAGTCCACCAAGTCCCCCAGAAACAAAGTTATTTGGAACAAAGAATAAGTTGAAAGATAAAGAAGATATAAAAGAACCTACAACAAATAAAGCTGTACGTTTCAATATTTGTTTCTTAAGCACTTTATCTTTTATATGATTTACTCTAAACTTTTTAAACAACCTCATATGTTACTCTCTTCCATTATAAATTATAGCAAAAATAACTAGAATATTCTAGTTATTATAATAAAATATATGCAAATTATGTAAATATTATATTTTATTAATTTCATCAATAGATAGACCTGTATATTTACTAATACTTTCTAAATCATTTCCATCTATTAACATTTGTTTTGCTATAGAAGATTTTATGTTGTTTGCAATATCTTGTGTAACTTTTTTTGTAACCTCCTTTGTTACTTTATTAGTTACTTCTTCAGTTACTTTATTTGTTACTTCTTCAGTTACTTTATTTGTTACTTCTTCAGTTACTTTATTTGTTACTTCTTCAGTTACTTTCTCAGTTATCTCTTTTGTTAATCTTTTTGTTGTATCATCCATAAAAGATCTCTTCATTTTTTCCATGTCTTCTTCAACACTAATCCACTCAGTAAATTCATCATCACTATTAAGTTGTTTTAACTCTTTATTAAACTCGCTCAATATTTCATCTCCCTTACTAATTTCCACTAGTTTATCTTTAGAAACAATTAATGCCCCAAAATATCTCAAGTCTTCTAATGATTTTATATCTGAATTATAACATATATTTTCTATTCTTTCCATATCATATTCTATTATTAACATATTATCAACAAAAGACTTATTAGTGCACTCATCTATTAATCTATAGTCACTTCTCAAATTACCAGTTAAACTTTTTCTAGATAAGTTTATTTGAACATAATTCTTATAAACATTATACTTTTCTCCCCTCATAACATCATTTCCATAAGCACTACACAAATATCCAAAATTTCTTATCCTAATATAATCATTCATAGCATTATTAATTTCAATAAAAACTTTTTCATTTTCATCTTCAACTAACACATCTACTGTTTTCCCTCTCACAAACCTGTTCTTACTTTTTAAATCCTTATTAAGTAGTTTTATTTCTTTAACCTCTCTATTAAGAACAATAGATATTATTTTTTTAAGCATCATATGCCCACCTTTAGTCATAATAATGTTTTTAAATACTCTATCATCCATAGCATTATAAAATTTAGCCATATATTTCCTCCTAATAATTAATTATCATAAATATTTAAAAACACTACAAAAAAATACTTATTTTTTTAAGTATTCTTCTAAAAATTCATTTATTTCACCATCTAATACTCTTTCTACATTAGATGTTTCATAATTAGTTCGATTATCTTTCACGAGTGTATATGGACACATTACATAACTTCTAATAGCACTTCCGAAGTTAACATCCATTACATCACCTTTTAAGTCTTTCACTTTATCATTAAATTCTTTTTGATTTAAAATAAATAATTTGTTTTTAAGCATATTCATAGCTCTTTCTTTATTCTTAACTTGACTTCTCTCCACTTGACAAGAAACTACTATTCCACTAGGTAAATGTGTTATTCTTACTGCCGAATCAGTTGTATTAACACTTTGTCCTCCAGCCCCACTTGAATGATAAACATCTATTTTTAAATCAGATTCTTTTATATCAGTTTCTTTATCATTTTTAATTTCTGGAGTTACTAATACTGAAGCAAAAGAAGTATGGCGTCTAGAATTACTATCAAATGGACTAATTCTTACTAATCTATGTACTCCAGTTTCCCCTTTTAAATATCCATAAGTAAAAGATCCTTTAATTAAAAGAGTAATGCCTTTAATACCGACTTCTTCACCACTTTGTTCACTTATTATTTCATATGTATATTCATTCTTATCAAAAAATCTTGTATACATTCTAAATAACATATTAGCCCAATCATTGCTTTCTGTTCCTCCTGCTCCAGAATGAATTTCCATATAAGCACTATTACTATCATATTCACCATTTAATAAAGTTTCTATTCTTAAATGTTCAATACTTTTTTCAAGTTCTATAATTTCATTATTCAATTCTTCTATTTCTTCGCTACTTAAATCTAATTCTAACAATTCATAATAGCTTTTAATTGATTCTTTAACTCTATTAAATATACTTGTCTCATTTTTTAATCTTTTTAATTCTTCTAAAGGTTCCTTAGTAGCATTTATATCATTCCAAAAATTAGGATTAGATGTAATATCCTCTAATTCTTTTATTCTTTCTAATTTAGAATTAATATCTATTTTACTTTCTAATTCTTCGAATATAATATTTAATTCTTCTAATCTTTTTTGAATATCATTTTTTTCCATATAAAAATTGTATCAAATTATTGACACAAAATCTATACTATTATAGTGTTCGTTTCAAAACATAATCAGATACTGCTTTAAAATTATCATCATATTTATAACTTTCCTGTCCAAATCTCATCCACATTTCTGACCAAGACATTCCTTCATCAAGCATCTTTTTAACTCTTATGTCTCTGCTTGTATCATTACTCTCTTGATTGTTTAAATCTACACATTCTTCGGAGTCATAAAGTCTACATTGTAGATCGCACTCTAACTTATCACAAAAATAAGCAAATTTTGATTCAGTTGACTTTCTTTCATCAAACTCAAATATTAGATTTTTAATATTGCCTGAATTATCCAAATCTTTTAAAAACTTTGTAACTGCCTCATGACCCAATTTTGTTTTCTCTTCTCTAGATATTTTAAATTGTGTGATATCACCTATAAATATTTCTTCTAATTCATGAACTGCTAACATCATTAATACTTTCTCAATATCAATATCATAGTCATATTCACTATTCATAGCAATAGCTAACATTTGTGTTCCATATATATGCTCTGCTACACTTTCTACTCTTTCCCTTTTTACTCCCCAATCTTTCCATCCTGTTCTTACTATGTTTTTTAACTTATTACACAAACGATAATAGTTAAAAACTTTTTCTTCTTTTGACATCATTACCTCAACATCATTGTATCAAATTATTTTTTTAAAGTATAACTATTATTAATCATCATAGAACTATATAAAAATAATATATCTTGATTATTATAATTAATTAATTTTAAATAATTTTCACTATTAATATATCTTGTATCAATAAGAGTTATTTTAGAATAACTACTAATCAATAAAGGAACTAAACTACTAGCAAAAGAATCTCTAAATACTATTAATTCTCTATTATTATTGCAAAGCTCATTATTGATTTCTATAAAAGAAGAAGCTCCATTCAAAAACACATCATACTTATCTAATGAATCATTAAATGTATACACGCTGTTTAATTTTTTGTTTTCCAAATAATTTACCTTAGCATTTATGATGTTAGTATTTGTTAAATAAGTGATAGAATCTGACCCAAAATTTAATGATGCTTGACCATAATAAACACCATAAAAATCGTTGATAGTATTTTTTTTATATTGTTCATCTATTTCAATGTTCATTTTTTCACCTAATACATTTGCTATTTTTATAAGACTATCTTGTTTCCAATGTGAGTCTGTTCTATAATAATCACTAATCGATAATATATTTCTTATATCTATGTTACTTATATTAATATTTTCATTAACTTTTTTATACAAAAAATTATAATCAATATTTGGTATTATTTCATTATTAATATAGTAATTTTTATCTGGTATGATCATTAGATATACTTTATTATTTGAATTAAAATTATCAATCATAGTATTTATTATATTAACAAAATTATTAATTGATTTTTCATCTGTTTCATTTATTTGAAATATATACCCATCTTCTATATATATTTTATTGTTATCAAGCATACCAAATATTTTATAATTTAAATTGGCTTTAATACTTCTAAACTTATCCCTAAATACGAATTGATCAAGAGTATAATCATCAAAATTATTCACAAATGATTTATTTAAAATATTTGATACACTAAAACTTGGAAATTGTTTTAATTTTCTTCTTTCACTAGTACTTATCTCTGCATCTTTAATTACTATATTTAGTATTAAAAATATAGTCAAGTACAATACAAATAATATTGATATAATTTTATCTTTCACAAATACTCCTAAAATCTAAAATACAAAAATGGATTGAACGATGAATCTATTAAAAAAGATGTCACCACCACTAGAATAATAATTAAATAAATAGGTTCTAACCATGCAATAATTTTAAACTTTTCTTTAATTTTATTTATAATATTTTTTAATAATGGAGTACAAGCTATAAAAGAAATTGTTATTAAAATAATATAACTTCTCAAATAATAAATAGCATCTTTATTTACAAGTGGTAAATTATTTAATAGTAATATACTTTTAATACCATTAAATGCTTCACTTAATGAGTTAGAATTAAATATTATAAAACTTATTATAATAATTACAAAAGTATAAATATATTTAAATACTTTTGTCTTTTCTAAATATTTTCCATACAATAACTTCTCAAGTAATAAGATTATTGCAAAGAAAAGTCCCCATATTATAAAATTCCATGCTGCCCCATGCCAAAATCCTGTTAAAAACCATACAATAAATATATTTCTAATCCATTTTAATTTGCTAACTCTATTACCACCTAATGGAATATAAACATAATCTCTAAAAAAACTTGATAATGATATATGCCATCTTCTCCAAAAATCTGTTACTGAAGATGATATTAGTGGATAATTAAAATTTTCTAAGAAATTAAATCCAAACATTTTACCAAGTCCTATAGCCATATCACTATAACCACTAAAATCAAAATATATTTGTAATGTAAAAGATATAGCTATTATAATACTGCTTAAAACACTATCATAAGTTAATTTACTGCATAATTCTCCCAGCGTATTAGCTAGTATTACTTTCTTACCAAGACCTATAATAAATCTTCTAACTCCTAAAGAAAACATAGCAAACGAAGTCTTTCTATTTATTAATTCTTCATTAATGGTTTCATATCTCACTATAGGACCCGCTACTAATTGTGGTAACATTGTTACATATGTACTAAAAGTTAAAATATTATGGCTGGCATAAACCTTTCCCTTATAGACATCTATTATATAACTTAATGTTTGAAAAGTATAAAAACTTATTCCTATAGGCATCACAATATTTATAAGTGGAATATTAAAGTTAAATATATCATTAACGTTACTAATAAAAAAATCAGTATATTTAAAAAACAATAATAAACCAATATTACAAATTAGAGATAATATAAATACTAATTTATTTTTCTTTTTTTCAAGAGCCAAACCAAAAAAATAATTAATTATGCATGAGAATATTAATACAATAATATATTTTGGCTCACCATAAAAATAAAATAATAAACTAAAAATTAGTAATATTAGATTTTTATATTTGTTTGGAGTCAAAAAATATATTATTAATAATATCGGCAAAAAATAATATAAAAATGTTATACTAGAAAAAAGCATAAAAACTCCTTATGATTATTATAAATTATTAAAATTATCTACTATTTTATTTGTAAGATCAGTGTTACTCATAACAAGAAGAATAATATTTCCTCTAGACATTACTTTAACTTCATCAGCACTAACGCATATCCATTTCTGAGGATTAGCATTTTTTTCTATCTCAGTTTTGATTGTCTCTATATTTTCTCCATCTTTAATTCTTAATAATACAACTGAATGAGCAATTGATCCAACTTGAGATTCACTAACTATTCCTTCTTCAAAAGAAATATCTGATACCCCTACATAATTTTCTATATTATCTACCGTTATTTCCGTATTAGAAAGCATCATAGGTAAATCTTCTTCTGCTATTCCAGCATATAGCTTATTCATTATTTCATCTAGTGTTCCACTAATATTATTACTCTTACATCCTGTTAAACATATCAATAAAACTACTAATAAACTAACACTCACTAACTTAATTTTTTTCATAAATACCATCCTTATCATATTTATTTTTTTAATCAATATTAAAAGTCAAAATGTTACATATTTGACTTTTTGTTTATTATTTTATCTAATTCAATTTCAGCTTTCTTAACAAAATAATTGTTTTCTTCAATTGGAAGTGACAATTTCTTTAAAGTATCTATTATTTCGTTCGTTGTTCTAAGTCCTATAGAATCTTTCTCCTCAATTTCTATTAGCGTATAATCACTAACTTCTTTTACGCATAATTCAATATCATCTTTATTAAATACTGTATCTTCTTCTTTAATAGACATTAATTTTTTGTAGCCTATGCTTTTTAAAAAATTATTAGCGTCTGTTATACTATAAACTCCACAATTTATTGCTTTTTGTTTTATTATTTCTCCATTCGAATTATATTCTTTATCTTTAAAAGTAAGTCTTTTAATAATACCATCATTAGTTTTAATGTATCTTAATAAAATACAAGAAGATAATATTTCCCTATTTGATTTATCATTTAATTTTCATGATTTAGGAACATAATAAATATCTTTCATATTAAAGTATCCAGTTATCTTAAATCCCTTTTCATTCAATAAATACTTAATATCATTTATTTCACATTTTACTTTAACTGTTATTTCATTTTGATATTTAAAACTCATTATTTTATTCTTCTTTCTAACACAAAATAATTGTCTTTTTCACTTAGTGGAATTTCTCCTTTTGGTTTAATCGCATCATAATCCATTATGCACCTAGCATTTGGCATAATGTTAGATTCTATAATTTCTTTATATTCTTGTGGTAATTTATATTCAGGAATTTCTGTCTCTAATAATTTTTGTGTTCTATATGAACTTGCATCACTCACAATATTAGCTTTTATAGCATCGTTTCTAGGAACATAATCAAGTATAGAAGAATACATTGGCCCTAATAACTTAGGACTTTCTCCTTTAGATTTACTTAATGTTAATAATTCTATAGCTTTTCCATCAATAACTAATCTTTGCCAATCATTTATATCTATAAATTGACATGGTAATTGCATTAATTTAGAATTATACAATTTTTCACTAATATCATTAAAAGTGTTTTTGTTTCTTATAAACAACATAGTATTATTTAATAAACCAGACTTATCTAAAGAATATCTACTTGGAAGTAATTCATATCCGCCATCTTTAGATTTTTCAACTGATAAATATGCACACTTATTATCATCTAAAATATTAGAATATAATCTATCTAATCTTTTTATTATAGACTTCTGTCTTTTATATAATAATAAACGTATTTGAGCATCACTAGACAATAATTCATCACTTTGAGATAAAAGTATTCTAGAAGAAGCATCGTTTCTGTTTATATCTATTAAACTTTCTAACTCATTAATTAATTCTTGATTTTTTAAATATTCCCCTCTTAAACCATATACTATTTCATAAAATGTATAATATTTCTTTTCCATATTTCCCTCCCGATAAATTATTTTAACATAATTATTATAGTAAGTGTATTATTTATTGTCACTAAGCATTTTTTCTCAAAAATAATAATTGTTAATACCTTAAAATTTTCTTTTTAACTTCTTCATATATACTTGAAATGAATCATCCATTTCTACTGTACCATAATCATGTGTTGCTTCAATATACTGACCATTCCCATCACAATATGTTTCACAATCATTTGGTTCAATTACAACTTTAACTGATGTATCTTTATTAATTCTCCCACCAATCAAATTATTGATTTACCAAATATACTATACATTTGATTTAATTCATTTTTTGTAATTATCCCTTTGTATTTTGGATTACCATCTACATATGCTAAAAATGGATCATTTTTAATATCTTAACTTCCCATATAATAAAATTGTGGGACTCTTTTAAATTGGTCAATTTGTTCATCTGTTATATTTATATTGCTCAGATCTTGTAAATTATCAACTTCAACGGGTCATAACAATTTTTTACTTTTTAATTCTAAAAAAGGAAACAGACATAGAAAAAATCTGGATTCAATTCCTGATAATTTTCTTAAAGACTTATGCTTATTTTATTAGATTCTTTTGGTTGCATAAGTTGTGTTGCATCTTTACCACTTGCAACCATATTAAACATTCTTTCCTTGTCGGACACACTTGCTTGTGAATAAAATTCTGAAATACTACTCATTGTTTCTTCATCATAAGCAACTGATTCTGCTAGCAATTTATTAAAATAATATGTTTTATCGACTACAACAAGTGGAATACCAAACTCACTTGATGCCTTTAAACAATCTTCATAATATTTTGCTTTTATAATTAAATCAACATACATATTAGCGACATTATTTAAAGGTATTCCTTGAGCTTCAGCAGATTGAGATATTATATCTTTGTACTTAACTAAAAATCCTTTTAATTTTCTTGAATCGCCAATCTGTTGTATAACTTTTTTATCATCATCCGAAACAAATGACAATTGATTTTGATATAATGTTTCTAAATAGTAAAAATTATCTTGTTCCATAGATTCAGCCATCATTATAATATAATCAGGCTTCCTTTTAAACTCTTCACTTCTAGATTGATCCGTATTTCTTCTTTCAATTACAATTTCATTGTAACCATTATTAATTGTTTTTAAGATTTCAGATGGTACAAAATATCTAGCTCTTCCACCATTTCCCTCCTGTAGCTCTCGTGATCCATCATAAGCATTTGCATATCTTCCAATAGAATCTATATCGGTATTTCCAATACCTAAAATTGAACCGCTCTCTAATGTATCAAATCCAAAAATAATACTTCCTTGTGATCTAATAGAATAAATTCCTTTTTCATTTATATAACTACATGCAACAAAATGATTTTGTAATTGTGGTCTATCTAACCAATCATTTCTATAATTCGTATCTGTAACATCTGATGCTAGAGAACAAGAACCAACACAATGAACAAAGAAATGGAAATTAGCTCTCGGAATGCAAACTTGTATATTTTTTCCATTATAATTTATTTCATTTGATACCCTATCTTTTGGTCCATATATTTGATTTCTTTCATCTATTCTATAAAGAGACTGAGAATATAGTTTAGTATATTGTGCTCTTAAATATGATTCAAATGGTATTTCTAAGTTATAAATATTATTATTTAAACTATTATACAAAGCTGATAATTCATCCCGACTAGCACATTCAACGATTTTATTAATTAATGCTAAATAATCATATATTTGTTGTGGTAACTCACTATTTTTTAGATTTTCAAGCATACTGTTATTATCATTGTCATAACAATATTTATAATTTATGTATTTTGCTTCTTTTAAATCAATGTTAAATAATGCCTTTAATAAATCATTTTTATTAGCTAGTAAACCATTAGAATAATTATTTATAAAATACTGTTTTTTTAATGCATCATAATTTCGCAATGAGTTTATATCACTAATTTGATATTGATTGTTTGGAAGTTGTAAAACACTTACCAATTTTCTTAAATCTTGTTCTGAAATATTTTCAATATCTAAAGTATTAACTAATTCTTGATAGTTACCGATATTATTAATAACATTTACTATCATAGGTGCAATATCATATTCTTTATAGTTATAAATATTTAGAATTCTTGATAAAATAATCAATTCTTTGTCATTAAGTTTAGCAACTAGCATTTGAACTTCAACATCATTTGTAAATCTTTCAAAATGTTCTTTATTAAGGCTAAAAACATTTTTCTTTAATGATGTTGCTAAAAAAGTATTGAATACATTATTATTCTTTTTGTGATATTCTAAAAGCCATTTACTTCTTTCATAAAAATCTTTTTGCTCAATATTTAATTCATTGCAATATGCATTTATTAATGCATCATTTTTCATAATATCTGCTGACAAAATACATTTTACTGCTAAATCTATTCTATTTCTTTTTATACACTCATCTCTAAAAGTTGTGGATTCAGCTAAACATTTTGGCATTAATTTAGTTTGAGATACAACTTCTATTAAATAATCTAGATTTTCACTTACTAAAATTGAAAATGATGTCATTTCTGAATCTCGTTCTTTTCTAGAATAAACTGATTTTTCTTTTAATAAATCAATTAAGCTGGAAAACTCACTTAAATCTAGACTTGATTTTACTTCAAATAAATGTCGTACAAATCTATCATTTCCTATATAGTATGGAAGTTCATTGTCTTGTTTTAAAAATTGAACTAACAATTTTAAATTAGATATTGAATAGTTTTCTAAATTACCTACTAATCCAGCATGATTACCTTTTAAGATTAATTCAACAAAGCTATCACAATCTTTCAAACTATACGAAACACGTTGTTTTGTTTCATTAATATAGTTTTCAAAAAATCTTTCATGTTCCTTTATAAAATCATTTAGCTCATCTTTATTACCAAAAAAATCTCTTAAAAAATATTCAAATTTATATGAGTATTGGTGCTTTTGAAAAACTATGGTAAACATTGCATTTAACTCTTCTTTAGAAAAAGCAAATCCATTTCTGTGTATATAATAAAGTATATCTTCATCAGATAGTAAAAAATCTGTTAATTTTTCAAGTGTAGCACTATCACTAATATTTAATCTTATATTAGCACCATTTAATAATTCATATCTTTCACTTTTAGCAATAGCATAAATCAAGGCATTAGGATTAATGCCATTAACATTTTCTAATTCTGATAAATTAGCAATTTCTTTTAATTGATTAATAAGTTCTTCCATTATTCTACACCACACATTATAATACATATTGTATCATATAAAATGGTTTTTTAATCATTTACCTTAAATCTTCCCTTATTTTGCATATTTCAAATTAGTGAATCTAAAATGAATCTAAAGTCATTTTTTAGACATTTTATTGCAAAAAAACTCGTGTTTTTCCTTTATTTACCTACTACTTTCCACAGCATTGTTTGTATTTTTTGCCACTTCCACATGGCTGTCAAGATTTAGTGTTTTTACCACTGTCCCTTTGGAGTTGGACATAGAAAAAGCAGGAATAACCTACCTTAATTATCTTTTTTAA
>CAZDPZ010000029.1:0-12300 GCA_964507635.1 uncultured Clostridium sp. | reverse complement strand
GTGATGAATATTATAACATTTTATGAATCAAAAATCAAATTATTATAGTAATTATTGTTAATATTTGGTATAATTTTTTTAAAGTAGAAGAGGACTTATGAAAGATAAACTTAATAAAATATTTAAAATTAATGAGAGAAAATCATCTGTTAAAGTAGAAATATATGCTGGATTATCTACTTTTTTAGCAATGGCGTACATTTTAATAGTTAATCCTAATAATTTACTTCTTGCTGGAAGTGCTGATGTAAGATGGAGTTCTGTTTTTATTGCTACGGCATTAGGTGCTTTCATAGGGTGTGTTTTAATGGCATTTATTGGCAATATGCCTTTAGGACTTGCATCTAGTTTAGGTATCAATTCTGTAGCAGGTGCGATTATAGGAGGTAGTTTAGGATTAGCATTATCTTATGGTAATGTTATGCTTATATTATTTACTTCTGGATTAATATTTATTATACTTTCTTATATCAAAATTAATACAAAAAAAGGAAAAATGTCTGTAAGAGAGTATTTACTTGATGGAATACCTATTACTATTTTGAAAGCTATTCCCGTTGGTCTTGGTTTATTTATAGCTTTTATTGGACTTCAAAATGCAGGTATTATAGAATCAAATCAATTCACTTTGGTACAATTAGTGAAGTTTAATAATCTAGAGAATTGGGAATATGGAGAAAATGCTTTTAGAGCTTTGGTTGCTTTATTTGGATTAATTGTTATAGCTATATTATCTCATTATAAAGTGAAAGGTTCCGTAATAATAGGAATATTATCTTCAACATTAATTTCTATTCCTTTAGGAGTATCAAATATAAATATATTACTTGGCAAAGTGAATGGAATAACTTGGAATATTTGGGAAAACTTTTCTAATTATTTTTCGATGAATCCAAATAAAGGTGGAATATTTATGTCTTTATTTACTGAGGGATTTAATTTTCCAAAAGGATCAGCATTAACTGTTATAATTTTAATAGTAACTTTTTTAATATTGGATACTTTTGATACAATGGGAACTATTATTGGATGCGCTAAGAATGCAGATATGGTTGATTCAGATGGAAAACCTCTTAATTATGATAAAATAATGTACGCTGATTCACTAGCTGCTTGTACTGGAACAATGGTAGGAACTTCTACTGTAACAACATTTATTGAATCTGGCACAGGTATTTCTTCGGGAGGAAGAACTGGATTAACAGCTTTAGTTATAGCAATTATGTTTATTCTTTCAATATTTGCTTTGCCTTTATTTGCTTTCATTCCTATAGAAGCAGCTTCAGGGGCTTTAATATATGTTGGAGTATTAATGATGAAAAATGTTTTAGAAATAGATTTTTCAAATATTAAAAATGCTCTTCCTGCATTTTTAACAATAATTATTATGCCACTTAGTTATTCAGTAACTGACGGAATAGGAATTGGACTTATTAGTTATTTTATAATAGATTTAGTAATATATATGATAGATTATTTTAAATATTTAAGGGGTAAGATAAAGGAACCAAAATTTGACATTTCAATAGTTATGATTATATCTACTATTTTATTTTTAATATACTTTTTAATGCCTACAATTATATAATTTACTTTTACTTCATAGTTTTATCACATCTTTTTAACATAAAAAAACTATTATGTTATAGAAAGGAAAAATATTATGAAAAGAAAATATAAAAATATTATAATGATTGGAACATTATTTATATTAATTATTGGTACTTTTTTTACAATAATAAAGATAAGTACTTATAATAATAGGGGTATTAATAATACTAATATGGAAATGGATGAATCATCACTTGAAAACAATCGCCCTCAAAGACCTAGTAATGAAAATGATAATTCCTCTATGCAACGTCCACCAGATAAACCAAGTACAGAAGATGACACTATACATCAAATGCCAACGAAGGGAATGAAAAATGGTACTTCTGTTATTGGATATGTTCTTCTAGGAAGTGAAAGTTTATTAATAAGTGTATTGATAGTGTATTTAGTCTTGTCAAAATTTAATAAAAATAGTTTTAAAGAAACATTCATAAGTAAAGATAAGATAATTTTATATATATTAATAAATATAGTATTATGTGGATTATTAACTTTAACTTGTGTATACGTAGTAAATAATGCATTTTTAAGTGTTCAATCAAGTGAATCAATAAGTATAGACAAAAATGTTAGCGAGGGAGAAACAGTAAGTGAAACAGAAATTGATCTAAAAAATTATAATAGCAATATTACTATAACTAATGAAGGATCTTATACTATAACTGGAAGTTTCGATTATTCTATTCTTATTAATAGTACTGGAATCGTAACATTAAATTTAAATAATGTAACTATAAATTCAAAAAGTACTGCATCTATAGCAAATATATCAACAAATGAGTTAATTATTAATTTGGTAAATGATTCAGAAAATAATCTAAGTGATGGAGGAAAAAGTGATTATGATGGATGTTTATTTTCTAATGGACCACTAGTCATTGAAGGAGAAGGGACATTAAATATCAATGGTAATCAAAATGATGGAGAAGGCATTGCTACTAAAAACAATGATATAACAATTAATAGTGGAACAATTAATATAACTTCAAAAGATGATGGAATCAATGCTGGAGGAGATAGTGGCGGATTAATAACAATAAATGGTGGGTCTATATATATTGATGCTACGGGAGATGGAATAGATTCTAATGATTCGTTGGTAATACAGGGAGGTATAGTTTATACAATGGGCTCTAGTACAGGAGGAGATGCAGGAATAGATACTGATAATGGATATAAAATTAATGGAGGCAAAGTTATTGCTTTAGGAAATGATATGATGGAAACGCCTTTAAGTGAATCTACTCAGCATTCTATTTGTATATCTATGGATAGTGCTATAGACGAAGGAAGTTTAATTACTTTCTTAGATAGTAATGATGATGTAATTATTTCTTTTGTAGCTAATGAACCTTTTAAGACATTAATATTTAGTAGTAATGAAATATCAAATGGAGAATATAGAATATATATTAATGGTGAAAATAGTGGAGTGCTTTCAAATTATATATATGAAGGTGGGTCATACACAAAAGGTGAATCTGTATTAATAGATGATGAAGAATCATTTAGTGTAAAAGACATAATAACTAAAATAGAGATGTAATAAGACTATTAAATTAGTCTTTTTTTATGTGAAGTATTGAATAAAAACAACATTATGATAAAATATTAATAGGAGTAAAACTATGAAAAAGAAATCAATAATTATTTTATTATTTATAGTAGTTATTAGTTTTATATTTGGAATTTTTTATTGTATAAAATATTATTCAAGTATCAATTCACCATTACCAAAGCCAGAATTATCTGATGGACTTAGAGGATCATCTTACGGAATAGATAAAAATATAAATGAGACTACTATAGATAACTATTTAGGAAGAACAGATACTATATATAGAGATTTAAGAATGTTAGAGGATAGTGCTACATGGGAAAATAAGGGTGGACAAAGAGTATTAACTGGTTTTGTAGAAGGATTTGAAGTAGTGCCTTATGCATTCCTAACTGAGTTTCCTAAAGCATATATAGATCAAAAAGCAGAAGAAAACATATCTGGCTTATATGATGGTAAAACTTTATTTCATTTAGATAAAAATGGAAGTTACATAGCAAATTATAAAGAATCTATGGAAATACTTGAATATTTATTTCCAAAAGATAAGTATATATTTTTAATGTGTGGAGCTGGTGGATATGCTAATTTTGCTAAAAAGATGTTAATATCTTTGGGATGGGATGAAAATAAAATATATAATGTTGGTGGATACTGGAATTATGAAGGTAATAAATCAATAAGTACTGTAAATAATAATGGAGTTAAAACGACATATGATTTTTGGAAAGTACCATACTATAATATAGATTTTAACTCTCTACATGAGGTTGAAAAATGAAAAAAATTTTTGTCTTAATATTAACATGCCTATTATTATTCGGATGTTCTAAAAAGATAGAAAAGTTTTATTTAAATGAAAAGTATTATGGCTCTAGTGAATTTATAAGTATAAATGATGATGAGTTAGAAAATCTTTTAAAGAATAAAGAATCTTTTGTTATTTTTACTTATAATAATTACTGTTCACTACCTATTTCTTGCGAAAGTGTATTTAAATCTTTTATGGAAGAAAATAATATATCTTTTATATATATAACGTATGAAGAATTTAAAAATACTTCTTTGCATGATACTGTATCATTTGCTCCTTCTGTAATAATAATAAAGAACGGAAACATTGTAAGCTATTTAGATGCTGAAAATAATGATGATTTAGAAAAGTATCAAGATTTGAGTGTGTTTAGCGATTGGATAAATAAATATATTTATATAGAAAAATAATGTATTATTTTATTGCGTATGATATAATACTTTGCATATGGAGGATTTATGGAAGTATGTGAAAAAGCAAAAGAATTTGCTATTAAAGCTCATTATGGTCAAGTTAGAAAAAATGAAGTGGATAAGCCAATGATTATGCATCCAATTAGTGTTGCTAATATTTTGAGAGATTACAAATGTGATGATAATTTAGTTGCATCTGGATATCTTCATGATGTAATTGAAGACACAAATTATACGTTCCAAGATATTGACAATATATTTGGAAGTGATATATCTTCTCTAGTTTTGAGTGCAAGTGAAAGTGATAAGTCATTGTCTTGGGAAGAAAGAAAAAAAGAAACAATAGATAAAACTAAATCCTTACCTTTGAGAAATAAACTATTAATATGTGCTGATAAAATAAATAACTTGGAAGATTTAAAAAATAAGTTTGAAAGAACTGGTTTAAGAGATTTTTCGTTGTTTAGAAGAGGTGAAGAATCTCAAAAATGGTACTATAATGCTGTATATGATAGTTTGATATACAATGAAGACAGAAATAACCCTTTATTTTTAAGATTAAAGAACGACATTGATTGTGTTTTTGATAAAAAAGAAAATAATTTTTTAAGTCATACCATATTTGGTGAAGATGAGGAATATTACGAAAAACTAAAAATTTTACATGCCCAAAAGGATGAATTAAAAAGATTAAGAGACTTATGTGGATTTGATAAGCCTTTTATAGTTGAATTTTGTGGTACACCAAGAACTGGAAAAACAACAAATATTGATAATATAAATGATTTCTTTAAAAAAGGTGGATTTAAATCTACGATAGTTGATGAATTTACCACGAGCGAATATTATAAAAAAGTATTTTTCCCAGAAATTAAAGATGGAACTTTGTATGAAATTAATATGGATATATTAGAGGAAATAATTAATCAATTAATTATTGAATCAAAAAGAGGTAATGATATAGTTTTAATTGATAGATCTGTTTGTGATAGAATGGTATGGAATAGAAGACTATATGATAAAAATGGGATGACACAAAGAGAATACGACGATAGTGTTAAAAAAGCTATTAGTATTGCAAGAAAATATATTGATCTTTTAGTTATAGGATATACTACTCCTACTATTTCATTAAAAAGGGATTATTTAAATAGCTTAGCTTTAGAAGAAAGAAGATTTCTTAACCTTGAAAACATTAAGGAATATAATGATGCTCTTGATGGATTAGATAAAGAATTTGAAAATGGACCTAAATCAGTTGTTAAAGTTGATACAACACAAACACCTATAAGGGAATCATCTATAACTATAGCAAACGAAATTATGCCATTGATGAAAAAAAGATATATATCACTCTTTAATAAAACTACTAATGGAAAGTAAATATGAAAAAAGTTTTTAAAAAAGAAGATAAAGTTAGAATAATTATATTTTTATGTTTAAGAATCTTAGTTTTATTGTGTATGAGCTATCAAATTATTGAGAAAAATTGGGATAATGTTTTTTCATGTGTATTAGTTTTAGCAACATTTTTTATTCCTGTATTCATAGATAAAAAGTTTTCCATAAAACTACCTAATGTATTAGAAATAGTATTAGTATCTTTTGTATTTAGTGCTATTATACTTGGCGAAATAAATGAATTTTATTTAAAGATTCCTTTTTTTGACACTTTGCTTCATACAATAAATGGTTTTGTAATGGGAGGAGTAGGTTTCTCTATAATAAACATATTAAATAATAATAATGAAACATTCTTTTTATTATCAACTAAATATGTAATAATTGCTTCTATTTGTTTTTCTATGACAATTGGTGTATTATGGGAATTTATAGAATATGGAAGTGATAGATTATTAAATACTGATATGCAAAAAGATACAATTATAAGGGAAATTGTAAGTGTTAAATTTAATGAAGAAGGGAAAAATATTCCTGCAAAAAAAGAAATAGATTCTATTATAATTAACGATGAAGATTGGAATGAAATATATGGCGGATATATTGATGTAGGACTTTATGATACTATGGAAGATTTAATAGTAAACTTTATAGGATCATTATTATTTGCTTTATTTGGTTATCTATATTTAAAATATCAAAAGCCATTTGCTAAAAACTTTATCCCAAGCTTCAGAGAAAACAAATAAGAAACTACTTGTGATAGCTTATATACCCAAAATATTAAAATCATGTATAAATAATGAATAAATAAAATAATGTTTTTTTGATAAAAAACATTTTTAAATTGATTATAAAAATAGTTGTAAAGCGAACAAATCATGTGGAATTCTGGTAAACCCTTATATTATCTATAATAAATATTTTTTTTAGTGAAAAAGTTTAAAAAACAATTTACACTTTGATTAAAAAAATAAAAAAGTTTCAAAAAAAACATTGTGGTTTATAAATATATTTGCTATGATTATCTTACGGTAGAGGAAATAATATGAATAACAAATTGTTTGATACATTAGTTGTTGTTAAGAGAAGTGGGCAAAGAGTCAACTTTAATGGATTAAAGATTGCATTAGCTGTTAAATCTGCTTTTGATAGTGTTTGCAATTCAAAATACAATGAGAATGATATTAATAAAGTATATGATGATATATTAAATTATATAATTAGTACTTATAAAGATAGAAAAACTGTTACTGTTGAAGATATTCAAGACATTATTGAAACTATATTACAAAATGATAAATATATAGATGTTTATAAATCATTTTCTACATATAGGTTAAGAAGAAGCGAGTCAAGAAAAGCTTTTTCAGTTAAAAGACAACATAAATTTGTAAAAGTTATTGAAAAGATTAGTTCTGATGATTCAATATTTAATAATAGTCCCCAAGGATCTTTATTAAAATTTGGAGAAATTATATCAAATGAATATAACAAAACTTATATTCTTGATAATAAATATTTAAGAGCATTTGAAGAAGGAAAAATATTTATACATGATTTTAACTATTTTAATTTAGGATTTATATACAATGTACATTTAAAACTTGATGATGTAATTGATAGTGAAGAAGAATGTTTTGAACTTTTAAACTTACTTACTAATGCTAAAAAAGAAGTAAGTGGAGAAATATCTATAGATAATTTAGACTTATTATTAAGTAAAAGCATTATAAATACATATAAAAGTGTATTAAAAGACAAGATTAAAAATTATTTAAATGTTTATGGTTTATTGGAATATGTAAATTATAAAAAAGTAATAGAGATTGTTAACTCATTTGATACTTTATCAATAAACGAGAATAGTTTTAAAGATATAAATTTAAATATACAAATAAATAATATTATAAATTTAGCATATAATGATACAATTACTTATATAAATTCTCACTTACAAAAGTTCATTAACAAATTATTATCAACATTAAATAATATAACTGTAAATAATAAATATTCAATTTCAATTAGTAGTACGATTAATAATGAAACAACTATAGTTAAAAATATAATATTAGATGAATTGCGTAAATCAAGTATTTTTAAAAATATTACTATAGTATTTAAATTAAATAAGAAAAGTGAAGAACAATATATTAAACAAATTTCTTTATTAATTGAAAGTAAGAAAAATATTAAATTATTATTTGATGATAGTAGTTTTAATAAAAAATTATCTATAGATTATTTTTCAAATGGATACCGTATATATGATAGTGAAGATGAATTTGTTACTACAGGAAGAATGATGGTATGTAATACATCTATAAATATGGTAAGACTTGCTTTAGAACATAAAAGTTTATCTAAAAATTTTTATTTAGATTTAGATGAAACATTAGAATTAGTTAAAAATGAATTGTTATTTACATTTGAAACTATAGGTGATAAGAGCAAAGATAATTATCATGTGTTATTTAAAAATAATATATTAGATGATGAAAAGTTAGAGTCAGGACAAAAAATTAGAAAAGTAATTAAGAATGGTACTTTAAATATTAATCTTATAGGATTAAAAGAATGTGCTCAAATAATTAATAATACTAACGTAGTAAATGAATTATTAAAGTATATTAATAATAAAGTAGGGTGCTATATAAAGGATACTAAATTGAATTTTACATTAAGTTCTGTTAATGAATTAGATGCTTCTTCTACGTTTATAAAACTGGATAAAATATTTTTTGGAAGTAATGATTTAACAAAGAAAAGTAAGTATGATGATTTATGTAAAATAAATATTAATGAACTAACGAAAATAAAAGAACTAGTTAAATATCAGAGTTATTTAACTGGTGGAGTTGAGGTAATAATTAGTGATTTAAGTCATTCATCATGTAAAAAGATTATGGAAATAATTGAGTTGTTAATTGATAGTGATGTAGGTTTTGTTAAGATAGGAAGTGAAATGATATGTTAATAGCTGGTATGCAAAAGTTAACATTGTTAGATTATCCTAATGAATTAGCCTGTATTATATTTACAGGAGGATGTAATTTTAAATGTCCATTTTGTCAAAATTCATCATTAATTAAATATAAAGAAGATGAAACAACAATAAGTGAAGAATATGTAATATCATATTTGGAAAAAAGAAAAAATGTTTTAGATGGAGTTGTTATATCTGGTGGTGAACCTACAATTCATAAGGAACTAGAAGAATTTATAGTTAAAATTAAGAATTTAGGATATAAAGTAAAACTAGATACAAATGGATATAATCCAGTTATGCTAGAGTCTTTAATAATTAAAGGACTAATTGATTATGTAGCAATGGATATTAAGAATAGCATTGATAATTATTCTAAAATAGTTGGATTAAAAACTATTAAAACAGATAATATTTTAAAGAGTATTAAGATACTTAAGAATAGTAATATTGATTATGAATTTAGAACTACTATTATGAAAGAATATCACAGCATAGAAAATATTAAAAAAATAATTAAATTAATTGGTAAAGATTCTAAGTATTATTTGCAAAATTTTAGAGATAGTGATGGGGTATTGGATAAGACACTTCATGGATTTAGTGAAGAGGAACTTAAAAGAATAAAAGAATTATTGAATTATGAAAATTTAAATATTCGATAATAGTTATACAGATGAAAGGTGAGGAAAAAATTATGTATAAGGTAAGAAAAAGAGATGGAAAAATAGTATCATTTGATATTAGTAAAATATCAGAGGCTATACAAAAAGCATTTGATGCTGAGGAGACAAATTATGATCAAAATATATTGGACTTTTTGGCATTAAAAGTTACTGCAGAGTTTTCTAGTAAAGTAAAAGATAGTATTATAGGAGTAGAAGATATTCAAGATGCCGTAGAGTCTACACTGGTAAAAGCTGGTTATGATAAAGTAGCAAAAGCATATATATTATATCGTAAATTACATGATAAAATGCGTAATATGAAATCAACTATGCTTGACTATAAAAATATAGTTAATAGTTATATAAATGTAACTGATTGGAGAGTTAAAGAAAATTCTACTGTTACATATTCAGTAGGAGGATTAATACTAAGTAATAGTGGAGCCATAACTGCAAATTATTGGTTAAGTGAAATATATGATGAAGAAATTGCTAATGCACATAGAGATGGAGCTATGCATATACATGATTTGTCAATGTTAACTGGATATTGTGCAGGATGGAGTTTAAAACAACTTATACAAGAAGGATTAGGTGGAATCCCTGGTAAAATTACATCCAGTCCAGCTAAGCATTTATCAACATTGTGTAATCAAATGGTAAATTTCTTAGGTATAATGCAAAATGAATGGGCAGGAGCACAAGCTTTCTCATCATTTGATACTTATTTATCACCATTCGTTAAAATAGATAATTTATCATATCATGATGTAAAACAATGTATACAATCCTTTGTATATGGAGTAAATACACCAAGTAGATGGGGAACTCAAGCACCATTTACAAACATTACACTTGATTGGACAGTTCCTAATGACCTAGCAGAACTTAATTGTCTTGTTGGTGGAAAAGAAACTGATTTTAAATACAAAGATTGTCAAAAAGAAATGGATATGATTAATAAAGCATTTATTGAGATAATGATTGAAGGAGATGCTAATGGTAGAGGATTCCAATATCCTATCCCAACATATTCTATTACTAATAATTTTGATTGGTCAGAAACAGAGAACAATAAATTATTATTTGAAATGACTGCTAAATATGGTACCCCTTATTTCTCAAATTATATAAATAGTGATATGGAACCAAGTGATGTAAGAAGTATGTGTTGTAGATTAAGATTAGACTTAAGAGAACTTAGAAAAAAATCAGGAGGATTCTTTGGAAGTGGAGAATCTACTGGATCTATAGGTGTAGTAACTATAAATTTGCCTAGAATAGCATATCTTGCTAAAGATGAAAAAGATTTTTATGATAGATTAGAAAAGTTAATGAATGTATCAGCACGTAGTTTAAAGATAAAAAGGAATGTAATTTCTAAATTGCTAGAAGAAGGATTATATCCTTATACAAAGAGATATTTAGGTACTTTTAGTAATCACTTTTCTACAATAGGATTAATAGGAATGAATGAAGTTGGACTTAATGCTAAATGGTTAGGAGAAGATTTAACTTCTGAGAAAACACAAAAATTTGCTAAAAATGTACTAAATTACATGAGAGAAAAATTATCTGATTACCAAGAAGAATATGGAGATTTATATAATCTAGAGGCAACCCCGGCAGAATCAACAACATATAGATTTGCAAAACATGATAAAGAAGAATTTCCTAATATAATAACTGCTGCTAAAGAAGGAGAAGCACCTTTCTATACAAATAGTTCTCACTTACCAGTAGGATGTACTTGTGATATGTTTGAAGCATTAGATGTACAAGATGAGTTACAAACTTTATATACTTCAGGTACAGTATTCCATGCTTTCTTAGGAGAAAGATTAAGTGATTGGAAAACAACCGCAAATTTAGTAAAGAAAATATCAGAAAATTATAAAATACCATATTATACAATTTCTCCTATATATTCAGTATGTAAAACACATGGATATTTAAATGGTGAAGAATACAAATGTCCTAAATGTGGAGAGGAAACAGAGGTATATAGTAGAATTACTGGATATTATAGACCCGTTAAAAATTGGAATGATGGTAAGAGTCAAGAATATAAATGTAGAAAATTATATGATCTAGAAGAATCAAGTAAAACTAAAAAGAAAGAAACTAAGATAAAAGATAAATTAATATTATTTGGTACAAGAACTTGCCCCAACTGTAAGATGGCCAAAGATCTATTAAATGATGCTAATATTAAATTTGATTATGTAGATGCTGAAGTAGAAGTAGAATTGACAAAGAAATATGGTGTAAAACAAGCACCTACATTAATAGAAATAAAAAATAATGAAATCAATAAAATAACTAATTTATCTAATATTAAAAAGTATATAAATGGTTAAAATACTATGTACGATATAATAATAATAGGATGTGGACCAGCAGGGTTAACTGCTGCAATATATGCTAAAAGGGCAAATAAAAAAGTATTAATATTAGAAAAAGAAAGTATTGGTGGACAAATAACATCTTCATTAAAAGTAGAAAACTACCCGGGATTTAAACAAATTAGTGGTACAGAACTTATAAATAACTTATATGAACAAGTTATTGATTTAGGGGCAGAAATAAAATTAGGAGAAGTTGTTAAAATAGAAGATGGTAAAATAAAAAAAGTAGTAACAGATGATAATATATATGAAACAAAGTCTATCATAATCGCAACTGGATGTAAAAATAAATTATTAGGATTAGATAAGGAGGAAGATTATATAGGCAATGGGATATCATTTTGTGTTGCTTGTGATGGGGCTTTCTATAGAAATAAAGTAGTTGCTGTGATAGGTGGAGGTAACAGTGCTGTTATAAGTGCTTTATCATTATCT
>CAZDPZ010000028.1:0-12474 GCA_964507635.1 uncultured Clostridium sp. | reverse complement strand
ACAAAAATTAATTGATTTGTATATTAATGATGGTATTGATAAAAATGAATATATGTCTAGAAAACAAGAACTTAATAATCAAATTAATGATTGGAATAAAAACATTTTTGATATTAAATCTAAGATGGGATTAACTAATGATGAACTTAGTGCTAAACTTGAAAATTTAAAAGGAATTATGGAAAATTGTATTTTTAATAATAAAGATGTTGTTTCCGATAAATTAATTGAAAAATTTGTTAAACAAATAATTGTAAAAGAGGATAGATTTGAATGGGAATTAAATTATTTACAAGATATAAAAAAGACTAATGAAAGATTATTATTAGCTACAATAATTATTACAAAAGATGATTTGAAATCATTTATTGAAAAGTTTCCTCAATTTAGAAATCCTCGCTTAAATTCAAATTTAATAGCAGATATATACATATAAAAATATAATTATATGCTATAATATTTATATATTATTACTTGAGGTGGTTTTATGTCTAAAATTAAAGATTGTATTTATGGTTTTGTTATAGGAGATGCAATTGGGGTTCCAATTGAATTTGAACCTAGAAAAAAAATATTAGATCATCCTGTTACTAGTATGCATGGATATGGAAGTTATGATGTCCCAGAAGGAACTTGGTCTGATGATACTGCAATGACACTAGCAACTATGGATTCAATAATTAAAAATAACAAAATTGATATAAAAGATATAATAATGAATTTTTATTATTGGTTACAAGAAAATAAATATACTGCAACTGGAGAAGTTTTCGATGCTGGTAGAACATGCATTCAATCAATCATTAATTTTTCAAAATATTTAGATCCATATAATTGTGGTCAAAGCACGATTGATTCAAATGGTAATGGTTCATTAATGAGAATGGCTCCAATAGCATTATATTGTTATTATAAGAAAGTAAAGGATGAAGATATTTATAAAATTGTTAAAGATGTATCTTCTTTAACTCATGCTCATGAAATAAGTGTTATGTCTTGTTATATTTATGTTAGATATATGATGTTATTGCTAGATGAAAATGATAAATTTAAAGCTTATAATATGATAAGAACAATAAATTATAGTAATTATTTTTCAAATGATACTATTAAAGTTTTTGATAGGTTAATAGAAAATGATATAGCTAAATTAAAAATAGATGAAATAAATTCTTCTGGATATGTTTTAGATACATTAGAGGCTGCTATGTGGGTAACTTTAAATACAAATAAATATAGTGAGTCAATTATAGGCGCAATAAATTTAGGTGGAGATACTGATACTATTGGCGCTATAACAGGATCAATAACAGGGTTACTATATGGCTATGAAACTATGCCTGATAAATGGACTAGTAAAATTCAAAATAAAGATTATTTATTAAATATGATTGAAGATTTTAATTTGATATTAGTTGGTGACAACGAATCAATAATATAATTTATTTAAAGTGATATAAATCACTTTTTTTATGTTATAATATTATTATATATTTTGTTATATTTTGCTAGTTTGCAATGTAGAGGTAGTACCCGCACAAGCAGTAATAAATAATAAAAAATAATACTATTTGCGACATGTTTGTTCAGTTAAAACAAGAAAGAAATAGTACAATATAGAGTATATCTTTTATAGATATGCTTTTTTATTAAAGTATTTCGAAAATAAAAACTATATAAGTATTAATATTATACGATAATTATTATAATACTTAAATTTATTAATTAAATTTCACATTTGAATTGATATTCATATTATATTTGTTATAATTAATATGGTGATGATATGAAAAAAAATGGTTTTACTTTAATTGAAATATTAGCTGTTATTGCTATTCTTGCTATTTTAGCAATAATAGTTGTTCCTAATGTTATAAAATTATATTCTAATGCAACAAATGAAGTTTTTATTACGGAAACAAAGAATTTATTAAAAGAAGCAGATAATCAATTTACTTCAGATATTATTTCAAATAATAATCCAAGTTATATATACTGTAATAGTGAAAATGACTCAATAAATTCTTTAAATATGAATGGTGAAGAGATGTATTACTATATTAAGAAAGATTCAAAATCTAACACTCAAATATTTGTTGTTTGGAATTCTCATCAATATATTAAAATAATTGATAATAATGGAGTAGACATTACTACAGTGAGTAAAGATGATATAAATGAATTAGACGTTAGTAATTTAACATGTAGTAATGTATTGGCTCAATTAAATATTATACCAGTGGTAAATGTATCAAATTTAAGTATTGTATTATATGTTGATTCTAATTATTCTGATGACTACAATCACGTAAATATGAAAATAAATAATTCATCAAGTGAAACAAATTTGAATACTATTACTTATAAAATTTATGGGAAAAGAACTAATGAATCTACTTATACATATGTTGGTGATTTAATATCTTCAAATAAAGCAAATAATTATAATGAAACATATGATGTTAGCGCAGTTAATTACATATCAGGACAAGGATACATATCATATGACTATAAAGTTGAAGCATATACAGAATATGAAAAAATACTTGAAAAGACTGTAACTTTTGAACTTTGCTTTGTTCGTGGAACTAAGGTATTAACGGAAGATGGTTATAAAAATATAGAAGAAATATCAGAAGGACAAAAAGTATATACTTATAATTTAGATACTAATGAATTAGAATTAAAGAAAGTGCTTAAAACAATTAAAAGTAATGCTATTCAAACATATAAGATGACTATTGGGACACAAACAGTAGAAATGTCTGTTAAACATCAACTATATATAATTGATAAAGGATGGCTAAGAGCGTACGATGTCAAAGTAGGCGATAAGATGTTAAAATCTAATAACGAAGTAGTTACTATTGATAATATAGAATTAATTAATTATGAACAACCTATAGATACATATAATTTATCAGTTGATGGAAATAATAACTTCTTTGTAACAAATATACAAGTGCTAGTTCATAATTTTGGGTCTCCTTCGTAGTAATGATACTTAAAATATAATAGAAAAACCTATTATATTTTTTAATTGTGTAGAGATAAATATTATAATTAAAGATATTTTAAATTCTTATAATATAATAGGTGATATTATGAATATAGATTTAATTAAGACATTATTAATTATTGCTTCTTCAAGTAGTATTATAAGTACTACTTTTACACAAAAAATTAAAAGTTTATCAATTATTAAATGTAGTAATTGTTTATTATATATTTCTTTCGTTGTTTCTATGGCAGTTGGAGTATTATTTACTATATCTTTTACTGATTGTAATATTATTAATTCACTTTGGGTAGGACTTTTTAGTTTTATTGGTTCTGATACTTTATATAAAGCATTTGAAGATAAAATATTCAAGTCTTATTCAAACATTAATACTGTCACGCAGATAGAAAGGAATTAATATGATAAAATTAATATTTCCATGTAATTATATTGGTATTACTCAAGGATATAAAAGTTCTCATAAAGCAATTGATTTAGGATGGAGCAAAAAATACGGTGGGATTAATCATCCTATTATTGCTCCTTATGATGGCAAAGTAACATATGTTAAAAGAAACTATAATAAAAGAGATTCAAGTGGGTCTTCTTATGGCAATTATATAAAAATAGATCATGGTAACAATATTACAACATTAGTAGCTCATTTAAAATATAATAGTGTAAAAGTAAACGTAGGTGATAAAGTTAAAAAAGGTGATGTTATAGCCTCAATGGGTGATACTGGTCATGCTACAGGAGTACATTGTCATTATGAAGTAAGAATTAATAATGAAAGAGTACATCCACTAAAATATACATATGTTTCTGAAGGCCAAGTTGTAAGTACGAATACCAAAGCAAAGTATAATTTATTATATATAACTAAGGAGGAAAATAATGTGCAAGAAGAAACTAAAGTAGAAGAAACTACTACTAAGACGGATAACATTATATTTGAATATTTATGTAATAAAACAGGAATGTATAAAATACATCTTAATGAAAATGAAAAATTAGTAATTATTGATTGAATAAGGAAAAATTTTATTATATAATTAATTAAAGGAGAGTATATGACAAACGAAAATGAAATTAAATTAAAGATGGATAAATCTATTGAGTCATTACTTAATAAGTTCGTAACAATTAGAGCAGGAAGAGCAAATCCAAATATATTACAAGGTATAATGGTAGATTATTATGGAGTGCAAACACCTCTTCAAAGTATAGCTAATATTTCTATTCCAGAAGCAAGAGTTTTATCTATTAAACCATTTGATAAGTCTGCTCTTAAAAACATAGAAAAAGCTATTCATGAAGCTAATTTAGGTATAGCACCTACTAATAACGGAGAAGTAATTATGCTTACTATTCCTCAGTTAACCGGTGATACAAGAAAACAATATGTAAAAGAAGCTTCTTCTATGGCAGAAGATGCAAGAGTTGCTATTAGAAATATAAGACAAGATGAAAATAATAGAATCAAAAAAAGTGAATTAAGTGAAGATGAGAAAGATACTTGTTTAGATATTGTTCAAGAATTAACAAGTAAATATAATAAAATAATAGATGAAAAATTTAAAGAAAAAGAAATAGAACTTACTAATATTTAAATTATATAAAATTATATCTTTTTTAAGTAAAAAATGATATAATTTTTTTATGCATGGAGGACGTATGAAACTAACTAGAACACAAGCACGTGAAAAAGTAATGATTATTTTATATCAAATAGATATTTATTCATATGATAGTATTGATTATGATGTAAAAGAAGTAATAAAAGAAAATATTGATATTGATTCAAAGTATGTTGATGATGTTGTTAATGGTGTATTAGATAAATTAGATGAAATAGATGGGTTAATTAATAAATATTTGAAGCAAGGATGGAGCATAGATAGGCTTGGCAAAACTGATAGAGCTATTTTAAGGTTATCTACGTATGAAATGGTATATTATGATACTCCAAGTATAGTAGTAATTAATGAAGCTATAGAGCTTTCTAAAAAATATAGTGATGAAAAAGTAATTAAATTAATTAATGCAGTACTTGATAATATTAGAGATTCAGAAGGTAAAAATGAATAATGAGTATCTAAGTATTAGTGATGTTAATAATATTATTAAATATACAATAGATTCTAATGAAATGTTAAGAAGTGTGTATATAAAGGGAGAAGTAAGTAACTTAAAGTATCATACTAGAGGTCACTTATATTTTTCACTTAAAGATGAATATAGCAAAATAAATGCTGTTATGTTCAATTATAAGAGTAGTGGATTAAAGTTCGATCCTAAAGATGGAGATGCAGTATTGATACATGGTAAAGTAAGTGTTTATCCTACTACTGGAAGTTATCAAATATATGTAGATAAAATGGAAATAGATGGTATTGGAAATTTATATGTATTATTTGAAGAATTAAAGAAAAAACTAGCTAATGAAGGTTTGTTTGATTCGAAGTATAAAAAGAAAATAACTAGATTACCTCAAAAAATAGGAGTTATTACAGCATCCACTGGTGCTGCTATAAAAGATATTATATCTACTATTAATGCAAGATATCCTGTTCCTGAAATATATATATTTCCTACATTAGTTCAAGGTGAAAATGCTAAAGAAAATATTGTAAAAATGATTAAGCTTGCTAATACATTTCCACTTGATACAATAATACTTGGTAGGGGTGGAGGTTCTATTGAAGATTTATGGCCATTTAATGAAGAAATAGTAGCTAGAGCTATATTTGATAGTAAGATACCAATAATTACCGGAATAGGCCATGAAATTGACTTTACAATAAGTGATTTTGTTTCTGATTTAAGAGCTCCAACTCCAACAGGAGCTGCAATACTAAGTGTACCTGATAAAGAAGAAATTAAAAGATATTTATTAAACACTAAAGATAGAATAAATACATCACTTGAAAATAAATTAGAAACATATAATGAATTATTAAATAGATATAAAACAAATTATTTATTAAATAATCCAATGAAATTATATGAAATAAAAGAACAAAAATTAGATAGTATGTATGATAGATTATCTTCTTCTATAAAAATAGTAGTTGATAAAGAATTAAATAGGTTAGAAAAGTTAAAACTTAAACTTGATTTATTAAATCCAATTACTATATTGGATAAGGGTTATTCAATAGTGTATCATAATAATAAAATAATAAAAGACATAAGTTGTGTTAATGAAAATGATGAAATAAATATTATGGTAAAAAATGGTATTATAGTATCTAATGTAAAAGGAGTGAAAAAAAATGAAAGATAAAACTTTTGAAAATGCTATTAAAGAATTAGAAAGTATAGTTGAATCACTAGAAAGTGGAGAACTTGATTTAGATAAATCTATTATAAAATATAGTGAAGCAACTAAATTAATTGCTTTATGTGAAAAAAAATTAGATTCAGCTACTAAAACAATTAATAAATTGGTAAAATCTGGTAATGATGTTACTGATTTTGAAGTAAGTGAATAGTATTTATTGGAAATATAAAAATACTTATAAGTGACATAATAATAAAGAGGTGAAATAATGAAGAAAATCATTATAAGTTTCTTTATTTTTATTTTATTACCATATAATATATTTGCTTATTCTAAATATGTAATTCCAGGTGGAGAAAATATAGGAATACAAATTAATTCACAGGGATTAATAGTAGTTGGATTTTATAAAATAAATGGAGAATATATAGCAAATGAATCTGTTAAAATAGGGGATATTATAATTAAAATAAATAATATTTCTGTTAATTCTGTAAATGAACTTTCAAATATAATTAACAAATCTAATATAATTGATGGTAAAGTTAATATTACTATAAAAAGAAATAATAAAGAAATTAATACATACCTTACAATTATAGAAGATAATAATATATATAAAACTGGATTATATATAAAAGATAGTGTAACAGGAATAGGCACCTTAACATATATAGACCCTATTAGTAAAATATATGGTGCCTTAGGTCATGAAATAGTATTAAATGAAACTAATAAGAAAGTTGAAGTAAGGGATGGTAATATTTTATTAAGTAAAGTTAATGGTATTGATAAAAGTAGAAATGGTCATGTAGGAAGTAAAGATGCTACAATTAGTTATAATAGTGTTATAGGTACAATAACTAAAAATACAGAACGTGGAATATTTGGAATATATAGTGCTTCTCTTCCAAAAAAGAATACAATGGAAGTAATGAGTTTTGATGAAATTAGCATAGGAAATGCTACAATTTTAACTGTTACTAAAAACTCAGTAATAAAAGAATATTCTATAAAAATATTAGATAAGTATTATAATAAAAAAGATACTCAAAAATCATTTAGTTTTGAAATAACGGATGAAGATTTAATTTCTTCTTCAGGTGGAATTGTTCAAGGTATGAGTGGGTCTCCAATTATTCAAGATGGTAAAATAGTAGGAGCAGTTACTAATGTTTTAGTTGATAATGTAACATTAGGTTATGGAATATCTATTATAAAAATGTTAGAAGAAGGAGAAAAATAATTGTATACTTCTTTTTTTTATGTTATAATAAATATGAAAATGGAGGAATTATGAATAATAAATTATTAGTTACTATTGAAGATGGAAGTCAAGCAGAAATTAATGTCTTAGATATAATTAGTGAGAATCCTTTTAATAAAGAGTTCATTATTTATACTGTAAATGGAAATAATAATGTAGTCTTTGCTTCAATATTAAATGAAACAGACTCATCATATTCTCTTGATACCATTGAATCTCCTAAAGAATTAGATTATATTAATGATGAGATTACAAGGGTAACATCTTTAATGCAAAGTGGTGAATAATTATGTTTAATTTAAAAGAAATTAGAGAAAAACTTAAATTACCTAATTTTATTACTTTAGATATGTTGAGAGGCATTTGTAAAAGTGTTGGAATTAAAGTTAAAAACTCAGATGAAAAATTATCCCAAAAAGATATTAATAGATTAATAAATAGTAAAGACTTAAATACTTTAATAATCAATAATAATATTTATAATTCTGTTAGTGAAGTTTCAAAAAGAATAGATGCCATGGTTTCTCAATATAAAAAAATGAAAGAAAGACCTGGTATAAGTGACGAGGAAAAAAGAAACTTAGAAGAAATATTAGGTGATTTAAAAAATGAATCAGCTATTGAAGAATCTAGAAAAGACTCAATTAAATCTAAAAGTAAAGCATTAGAAGCAGGTTATTTATCTTTAGCTAATCAAGAAGACTTATTATCTGGCTATGATACATATAGAGTGGGCACACTAAGTAATAAATTAGATAAGGCAGAAGAAAAGGTCGTATCTGAATATGCTGAATTAGACAAGTTAAGCAATATGGAATATTCTACTAAAAGAATGAAAAAGAAGAATGAAAAGAGAATAGAAAAAACTAAACAGAGAATAGAAATATTATCAAAAAAACAAGGATTGTTACAAACTGTTCAACATAGAATAGTGAATGAAGCCAATCAAAAATATGTTGAAGGAAAAAATAAGCAGATGCTAATTGAAACTAGTATTATGGATATGGAATCTAAATATATAAATGATAAGATTCATAATAGAACTTCAATTCAAGCTAATAAATCTGATATAGATAAGTTAAAAAAAGAAATAGAAGAATTAAAAGTAAGTGGTAAGTTTAGTGATTGGTTAAAGTCAATTGGCAGAAAAGTAGATAAAATCAAATTAGAGTCTGATGTAGCTAAACTTCAAAGAGCAGGTAAAAAAGTAGATAGAATACATGGCTCAGAATCTAGAAAATTAAATAACCAAAAAGATAGAGTAGTATTGCAAGAAAAAATAAGAAGATTAGGACTTATAAAAGGTACTTGCGATTTACGTAAACAATATTCTGTTACAATTAAAAAAACATTTGCTAATGTTACTGATAAAGTAAAATCACTTGGAACTAAACTAGGATCATGTAAAATGTCAGAGCAATATGCAAAACCTTTTGAAGTTGAATCATCAATTGCAAGATAAATGTTTTCTTTTTAAAGAAAACATTTTTTATGTAAAATATTTGTAATATATAACAAATATGATTAATTATTTAGTATAATAAAATATTATGAGGTGAAATGTATGAACAATGAAGTTCCTAATCATGTTGCAATAATAATGGATGGAAATAGAAGATGGGCTAAACAAAGAGGATTAAAAACTTCTGAAGGACATTATGCTGGATATAAAACATTAAAGAAAGTTGCTTGTTACATATTAAGTAAAGGAATAAAGTATTTAAGTGTTTTTGCTTTTTCAACTGAAAACTTTGGAAGAAGTATTGAAGAAGTAAACTATTTAATGGATTTATTTGTTAAATCATTTAAAAAAGAAATACCATTTTTTATAAAAAATAATATTAAAGTGGTTTTTTCAGGCAGAAAGAATCCACTAAGTGATAAAGTATATGAAAGTATGATGGAAGTAGAAGATAAAACAAATAGTCTAACGGGAGGAATATTTAATATATGTTTAAACTATGGAGGACAAGCTGAAATAGTTGATGCTTGTAAAAAAATAGTAAATGATACAGAAAAAAATATCATTGATATTAATGATATTAATACTGATTTATTTTATAAATATTTATATAATTATCTTCCTCCAATTGATTTATTAATAAGAACATCAGGAGAAATGAGATTAAGTAATTTTATGCTTTATAGTCTAAGTTATTCTGAACTTTATTTTACAGATACTTATTTTCCTGATTTTGATGAAAAAGAATTTGATAAAGCACTTTTGTCTTATCAATCAAGAGATAGAAGAAAAGGTGTAAAATAATTTTATTTATCACGTAAGAGTAAATATACTATTAATCCTAGTAGTATATTTTTTATATCATTCTTAATTTTTAATGATTCTATATTAGATTTTACTATATCATATAATTCACTCATTTTATTATTAGCATATTCTAACGCACCAGAAGATTTTAATAATTCTTTAACACAAGTTAAATCATTTTCATTTATTTTATGTCCATAATATTTTAACAATTCATTTAAACATTCTGGTTTTTTAATTTTAATGTATGAATAAAGTATAGTTTGTTTAAATTCCTCAATATCACTTGTTACTGATTTTCCAGTTACTTTACTTAATCCAAATATTCCTAAAATATCATCTTTAATTTGGAAATAATATCCTAAAGGCATTAATATTTGTTCAAAATATTTAATATTCTTTTTAGAGCATCCTCCTAATATCATACCTAGACAAAATGGTCCAACAATAGAATACCAAGATGTTTTAAGTTCATATATTTTCATAATATCATCTTCATTTAATATATGACTTTTATCATTCATTTCAATAAATGGTAAATATACATCTAATATTTCACCTTTAATAGTATTAATAACTATATTATTATAATAAGATAATATTTTGTTTAAATTCTTATCATTTTTATAATGATCTAATATAATCTTGTTAGTATAAAAAATTCCTAAGTCACCTATACATATAGCTAAATTATTGTGAATACTATTATTTTCAATACCATAATTTTTAAATTTATTATAATAATAATTATGTATAGTTTCTTTTCCTCTTCTTGAACTTGCGTTATCTATAATATCATCATGTATTAATATAGATGTTTCAAATGTTTCATAGGCAACGCTCAAATAATCACTATAATTATCATTATGTTTTAAACTATATCCTAAATTAATTAAACAACCTCTTAAAAATTTACCATCATTATTCATTCTAATAAATTCATTAATTGATTCATCTATTATAGTATTGTTTTCTAAAGTAAATTTTTTATTTTCTTTATTAATAAGTTTAGTTAAATCTTTAACCTTATCTTTATAAAACATCATAAATTCAAGTAAATGAATATATTCATCTATTTCACATTTTAAAGTAGAAGCACCTCCAGTAAAGCCAAAATTCATATTTAAATTATATTTTTTAGATTTAATATGTTCATAAAAATCTTTTATATTACTAAAATAATATGAAGGGGTAACTTTACTTACACATTCATATAATTCTTTTGAGTTAGAGCTGTTTTTTCCACCAATAGCGAACATTACATCAACTTTTTTAGCAGTTTGAATAGATGAGTCCTGAATTATTTTTTGAGCCATACAAATTGTATTTTCATATTCAAAATTGATATTATTATTTTTCATTATTTTAATTAATTCAATAAATTTATTATATGAAGCAGTAGTTTGTGATACCAAATAATATTTAATACTTTTATTTAATAATTTAATATCATTTTTATTTTCAATAATAATTGCTTCATCATTACACCATCCATTAGTTCCTATTACTTCAGGATGATTTTCACTTCCAAATATTATTATTTTATATCCTTCTTTGTATTTAGATTCAACTGTCTCATGAACTTTTATAACATTTTTACATGTGGCATCAAACCATTTAATACCTTTAGTTTTTAAATATTCAAAAGTCTTTTTTGATTCACCATGCGCTCTAATAATTAATATATCATCTTTATTAATTTTACTTAAATCATTAGTACATTCAATGCTATTCTTTTCTAAATATTTTATAACATATTCATTATGTAACAATTCTTTATATATATATATTTTTTTATTTTTATATTCTTTTCTTAATAGTATGCACATATCTATTGCTTTTTTACTTCCAGCACATACTCCATATATTTTAGGTAAATAAATCATAAACACTCCTTAAAAATATTATATAGTATTTTAAAATATTTTACTATAAAAATAATATTTTATTGACTAAATTACATTTAATCATTATAATACTTTATCAAAAGGAAAGAAAAGATATGAATAATGAAGAAAAAAACAAAAAAAATATGTTAAGAGTTTTAGAAAGTGTTAATTGTTCTAGTAATTTAATTGAATATATTACTAGTTTATATAAAGGTGGTCATATAATTATTCAAGGAGATAAGAGTAATAATCCTAATTTAACTTTAGTAATGATTAATGATACAGATGAAACTAAAATAACTTTTAAGAAGGGATTCATTTTAGTAAGAGAATATAAAGGTAAGAAGTTAAGTGGAATGTCTCAAATAGTAACAAGACCAAAATTTGATAAGTATGGAATTACTTGTATTACTTCTAAGAAATTATTAAATCATTTTTATGATACTAGAGAACGTGTATGTCACACAAGAATATTTGATAATTTAAAAGAGGGAGAATTTAGTAACATATCACCAAAAGCATTAGATAATAAACTTCAAGGTTTACTTTCTAGTTCAAAAGAATGTGATGAAATATCTTCAACGCCTATGTCTATGAGTGAACTTGTTAATTATATTCAAAGTATTAATACGGAATATACTTCACAAAGAAATTTAAAATTAAAAAAATAATTTACATTAACTCCTTAATATTATATAATTAACTTAATAATATAAGGAGTTTTAAAATGCAAGTCAAAAAGAAATACTTACTTATATCAGT
>CAZDPZ010000027.1:0-12879 GCA_964507635.1 uncultured Clostridium sp. | reverse complement strand
TGTCTATTCTATCGTTCCTTGTTCCAGTTAAAATACATTTATTAAGAAATACCATACTACAAATACTAGTATTCCCATTGTTAATCCGGATATTATTACTTGCTTAATTAACTCTTTTTCGAATATACTTTCTTTGGTACTTCTTGGTTTTTCTCTCATTATATTATCTGTTTCTCTTTCAAATGATAATGCCATATCTTGAAGACCATCTGTAACTAAGTTTAACCATAATAATTGTATTGCGACAAGTGGTATAGGCATATTTAAAGCAACAGAAAAAATGTAAAATAGTAGTTCTGCTAATCCGCAAGAAAGCAATAAAATAGATATTTTTCTTATATTAGAATATGCATTTCTTCCTTCTTCTATACCGGCAACTATTGATGTGAATCTATCATCTATAATGATCATCTTTGCAGTTTCCTTTGCGGCATCTGTTCCACTACCCATAGCAATACCGATATTAGCAGCTTTAATTGCCGGTGCATCATTTACTCCATCACCAGTAACCGCTACAAATTCCCCTTGTCTTTGCAATGACTCGACTATTTTTAATTTTTCTAGGGGGGTAACTCTTGCAAATACTTTTTTATCTTTAATGAATTTATCAAATTTATCTTCATCATCTATATAAAAATCTAAATCACTTCCTGTTGCTACATCATCTATATCATTAGCTATTTTTAATTCAGAAGCTATAGCATAAGCAGTAATAGCGTGGTCTCCAGTTATCATTATTACTTTTATACCTGCTTTTTTACATTCTCTTATTGCACCAATAGCTTCTTTTCTAACTGGATCAATAAAACCAACTAATCCAACAAAAGTTAAAGACTTTATATCACTGGTTCTATATTCTTCTTTTCCTTTAACCTTTCCATCACATAATGCAATAACTCTATATCCCATACCAGCTAACTTTTCATTTTGCTTAAGTATCTTTTCTTTATTAATTTTAATAGGATTATTTTCATTCATAGTGGTACAGTAATCCAATATTACTTCAACAGATCCCTTTGCTGTGCATCTTACTTCTTCACCATCAGAATAAAATACTGCTGAGAATTTCTTTTCACTTTCATAAGGAATAGAATTAAGTATTTTATACTTTGTGTCAATAGTTTTGCATTTGTACGACAAACTCTTAAATGCTATGTCTATAGAATCTCCAAATCTGTCCCAACTCCCTTTTACTTTTTGAAGTAATCCATCATTATTAATATTACCTAAAATTGATAAATATTTTAAATGTGAAAATTTAGAATTATTAATACATTTTATTTCTCCCTCATCATTATATCCATTTCCGCCTATATCATATTCTTCATCATTTGGTAATAACACCTTTTTAGCTGTTTGCTCATTAACTGTTAAAGTACCGGTTTTATCACTTGCTATTACAGTACAACTTCCTAAACTTTCAACAGAATTTAGTTTTTTTACCACAACATTTCTTTTCCCCATTCTATTCGATCCAATAGTTAGAGCCATAGTTAATGCTAAAGGTAATCCTTCTGGCATAGCAGAAACCGCTAATGCAACAACACATAAAAATATATCAATAGGTTCATAACTCTTATATATTAAAATTATTCCTATAATAATTGAAACAACTATTATAATCATTGTTATTTGTTTAGAAAACTTTTCCATCCTAATTGTTAATGGTGATTTACTTTCTAAAGTATTTGTTACCTTTTGAGCAATTTTTCCTATTTCAGTATTGATTCCAGTTTCAACTACCATAGCCATAGCTCTACCAGTAAGAATAGAAGTTCCAGCATATAACATATTGTTCCCTTCACTTCCAAATTTAGAAGGCTCATTATTCTTTATTACTCCAATACTTTCTCCTGTTAAAACTGATTCATCTACACTTATATTATTGCAACTTATTATTCTCATATCAGCCGATATTTTAGTTCCAGGTTCAATTATACATATATCCCCTGGTACTAAAAATGTAGAATCTATTTCCATATGTCTATTATCTCTAATTACGTTTACTTTCATTTTTATTAAATTTTTAAGAGCTTCTGACGCCTTCTCAGCTCTATATTCTTGTATAGTAGATACTATTCCATCTACTAAAATAATAAATAATATAGCAAACCCATCAAGAAATTCTGAAGCAATAAAAGATAAAATTGATGCAACTACTAATACATATATAATTGGATCTTTAAAAGAAGAAAAAAATATTTGTAATATACTTTTCTTTTTTTCTTTTGGAAGTTCATTAAGCCCATATTCATTAATTCTTTTCCTTATATCTGCAGCACTTAATCCACTTAATGAAGATTTAAACTTCTTTAATAATTCTTTTGTTTCAAAATATAAATACTCTTTATCCATTTAATTCACACTAATCTGAAGTACCTAAAGTAACACTAAAAGTTTTTTTAGCAGTTCCCCTTATTACTTCTATTTTTATTGTAGTATTTGGTTCGTATTTATATAAATAATATCTTAGTTCAGCTACTGTATTTACATTATATTCGCCTATTTTAGTAATTACATCCCCTGATTTAATTCCTGATATATCACAAGGTCCATTGCTTATAGGATTAACTACTACAACACCAGAAGTAATAGAAGAATCTATATTAATACCTTGCCTTTTCAAATAATTGCTTGATGTATATATATCTGCCATTTCTATTCCTAAATATGATCTTTTAATTTCTTCTTTATTCACAATTTTTTTAGCATAAAATAAAGCGTCTTCAATAGGAATAGCGAATCCAAGTCCTTCTACTTCTTCCTGTACTAATTTTAATGAATTAATTCCAATTACATCCCCATTAACATTGCATAAAGGTCCGCCACTGTTACCAGGATTAATTGCTGCATCAGTTTGCATAACATTCATAATCCAATCATTTGATGAAGAACTGACAGATACTTCAACCATTCTATTCTTTCCGCTTAATATTCCTCTTGTAACTGTTCCAGCATAGTTAATACTAATAGGAGATCCAATAGTAAACACAGTATCTCCAATATTAGCATTAGATGCATCTTTAATACTTGCAACTTTAGTTACATACTTTTTATCAATTTTTAACACTGCTATATCAGCGTACTCATCACTGCCAATTAAAGATGCACCTATAACTTCTTCATTAGATAATATTATTTTAATTTCATCGCTTGATTCTATAACATGATGATTAGTCATAACATATCCTTCTTCATCATAAATAAATCCTGAACCAAATCCAGCTAATTTACCTTTTTGATAATTCTCAATAGTAACTACAGCATCATATACATTCTTAATACCATCTGATATACCATTATCATTAACAGTAACTTTAGTTTCAACAGTACTTACTGTATCTATAATAGTATTAGGATAAAAATATATTAACCCATACATTAAAGCACATCCAATAGTTATGGATAAAATAATTGTTATAATATATGTTATGGTTCTTTTCATATTCACTCCATTAATCTAAATAAGATATTTCCTTATAATTATCAGGAAATCCCATTCTATATAATACTTTTTCTACTCCTATTACTTTTAATCTAGAGCCTAATCTTTCTATTTCAAATATAATCTCATTCATCATCATTTTAAAATCATCTTTAGTAAGCATACATTTTAATATTATGATTAAAGCAAATATATCTTGCTTTCCATATATAAATTCTCCTTCAACTTGAGGAATATTTAATTCACTATGATATTTTGTATCATTAATACCTTTTTGTGTTTCATGATTATAAAGTATATCTTCATGAGCACATAAGTTTCTATAATTTGATAATATTGATAGATAATCTTCTAAGTCTTGTGTTCCAAGATTATAATCACTTGATATTTCCTCTCTGTCTTCTTCTTTTAGTATGCTATAAAGTTCACTTACTAAACCAAAACTTAGCACTTTAATTCCTACCCACATTGGTATATAACCATAATTATTTATATAGTGACTTGTAGCTTGATGCTGATATCCGTTAATCCTTATTTGTCTTTTAAGTTTTCTAATTAAATCATTTATTTGTCTATGTTTTTCTCTAGATCTATCAAAATTATTTATATTTAAATAATCTTTTTCTTTATATCCATATTTTCTACTTATAACATAACTAAATATAGATTTATAATTATTTTCAACAATTAATATATTCTTAAATATAATATTTCTAAAATATCTATCAAAAGTAAATAGTGAATATAATTCATCAAATGTTGTTCCATCCAAAAATCTTTTAGATCCATTTATTAAAAAAGGTGATCTATATCCATTCAAAAAGAAATAATTTTCTCTTAAAAGAGTTTCCTTTGTCTTATCATAATCAGTTATAACAAGACCTTTACTTTTTAAGATGTCCACTTGCTCATCTAGACTTTTAAACACTTTTGCTGACATTCACACTTCCCCTATTCCCTTTAGTATATAAGTAGTATAACATTATTAATACGAATTTTAAATAATTTTTTAATTTTTTCACAAAAGAAAAAGTACTTTCGTACTTCTATCTCTTACTAAATTGAGGTGCTCTACGTGCTTTTTTAAGTCCGTATTTCTTTCTTTCTTTAATTCTAGCATCTCTTGTAATCATTTTATTAGCTTTTAATATTGCTCTATCTTCATTGTTAGCTATCATTAACGCTCTTGCTATACCTAATCTAATTGCACCAGTTTGTCCTGAAAATCCTCCGCCTTTAACATTTATATCAGCATCAAATTTATTTAATGAATCAGCAAGTTCAAATGGTTGAATTAAATCCATTACTAATGTTTCATAAGGCATATAATCATGAACATCTTTACCATTAACAATTATTTTACCAGTTCCAGATGTTAATATTACATTAGCAACGCTTCTTTTTCTCTTTCCAGTAGCCATATATTTCTTTTTAGATTCTGCCATATTACTTTACCTCCAAATTTTCTGGCTTTTGAGCCTCATGTTTATGTTCACTACCTGCATAAACAAATAGTTTTTTATACATTTGTCTTCCTAATCTACCTTTTGGAAGCATTCCTTTAATAGCTCTTTCTACCATTTCAACTGGGTATTTTTCTACCATAGTAGCAGCAGTTCTTTCTCTTAGTCCTCCTGGATATCCACTATGATTATAATAAATTTTCTTATCCAACTTATTTCCAGTTAATACAACTTTTTCTGCATTAATTATTATTACATTATCTCCACAATCTACATGAGGAGTAAATGTTGGTTTATTTTTTCCTCTCAATACTGTAGCAGCAAGTGCAGAAACTTTTCCTAATGTCTTACCTTCGGCATCTATTAAATACCAATTATGTACAGCATCTTCTTTTCTTAACATGAATGTTTTCATTTTAATCCCTTCTTTGACTTTTAGTGCACGTTATATTTGCAACTATAACTTCCTTTCCCAAAGAAATTGCACCTCATCCATCAAATGTACCGAACATATTATATAAAAAGTATATTAAAAAGTCAAACATTTTTTACTTAATTATCTTTACTTGACAAATATAACATATAATTATAAAATTATATTAATATTATAGTAGGAGGAAGAATGAAAAATAAAGGGATAATTGCAATAATATTAATATTATTTATAACCTGTTTAGCTGGAGGGTCTTTGGGATATTTTCAAAGCAAAGTCGGAAAAACAGACCCAAAGAATGAGCCAGTGGAAGAAATAGAATATTTATATTATGTTGAAGATACAGAAACTCCTACCATGCCATTAAATAAAGATACACAGTACGTTTTAACAACACATACAACATATCAAAGTGGAACTGACTATTATACATTAGTAGATAAAGAATATGTAAAATTAACAAATTTTAATGCAGGGGATACAATTAATGGAGAAGTGTATGAATTAACACTCGTTGATTCTAAAGAAGCAAAATATTTATATTCTAGATATTCATGTACAAATGGTGTTACTGGAACTTTTGATACAGAAAATTGGAAATTTGTTCCAGTAGAAGTTAAAACTAGTACATGTAAGTTATATTTCTTTAAAGCAAAGTATGAAGTAACACTAACTGTAACAGAGGGTAGTGTTGATGAGGATAATGATTTATTCGTAGAAAGAGAAAAGAATGGAGTATTTGGAATTACTCCTAGTGAAGGATATGAATTTAGTAGTGCAACTTGCTCAGATAGTAAAGAAGCTACATGGGATAGTACAAAAAATGAATTAAGTATAAATACAATTATGAAAGATGTTACTTGCAAAGTAGTATTTAAAATAAAATCACTTTCCATGGAAATTAAAGTAATAAATGGAAGTGGAAATGCTACAGAAACTTCAGATTATGGTGAAAGTATAGAAGCTGTAGTCGAACCTGGAGAGGGATACGAAAATCCAACTATAAAGTGTACTAATAATCAAACAGCAAAATTTGCTAATAATAAATTAACAGTTTCTAAATTAACTGATAGTACTGTATGTACCGTAACATTTGTAATAGTACCAGTGGTAACGTATTCATTAAAAATAACTACATTACCTGATACTATCAGATTTACCGATGGAAATGCTAGTCAAACAGTAGAATCTGGAAAATCTGGATCTTTTACATTAAAAGCAGATACTGGATATGATATAGATAGTATTTCATGTACAGTAACTCCTAAAAAAACAATACAGTCTGATGGATCAGTAAAATATACATTTGAAAGTATAACAAAGGATATTAGTTGTAGTATTATTGCAAAAGAATCTGAATAGAAGCGATTAATAAATCGCTTTTTTATTGAAATAAACTATTATTAGTGATAAATTATTTGTATGTGGAAAATTGAGAATGTAAAAATTAATAATAGAATTGTACTGGCTCCCATGGCTGGAATAACTAATAGTAGTTATAGAAGTATTGTAAAAGAAATGGGAGTAGGTTTAATGTACTCGGAAATGATAAGCAGTATAGGAATAAATTATAATAGTAAAAATACTATAGAAATGATGAATATTAATGATAACGAAAGACCCATATCAATACAAATATTTGGAAGTGACACAGAATCATTTGTTAAAGCTGCTAAATATATATGTGAAAATATCAAACCAAATATTTTAGACATTAATATGGGATGTCCTGTTCCAAAAGTTGCTCTTAAATCTCAAGCAGGTTCTTCATTACTTAAAAATCCAAATAAAATATATGACATAGTTAAAAATGTTGTTGATAATGTTGATATTCCTGTTACAGTAAAAATAAGAAGTGGATGGGATAATAATAGTATTAATTGTATAGAAGTTTCTTCATTAATTGAGAAAGCTGGAGCTAGTGCTATAGCTATACATCCAAGAACTAGAGCACAAGGATATGCAGGAGATTCAGATTGGTCATTAATAAAAAAAGTTAAAGATAATGTTAAAATACCAGTAATTGGTTCAGGCGACATTAAAACCATATATGATGCTAAAAAAATGCTTGATGAGACTGGATGTGATGCTGTAATGATAGGAAGAGCTAGTATTGGCAATCCTTGGATAATAAAAGAATGTGTAGAATATGTTGAAAATAATAAAATAATTGATAATCCCACATATAATGAAATATTAGATATGGTGATAAAACATTATTATTTAATTAAAAAAAATGAAGGAGAAAGAAAAGCAATATTAGAAATTAAAACACATGCTCTTTGGTATTTAAAGAATATTCCTGGTAGTAAAGAATTTAAAACTAAAATATCTTTAGCTAAAACAGAAGATGAGTTTCTAGAAATAGTGAAAATTATAAGAAATTTTATTAAAAACTAAAAGTCTTATTGTAAAATCATTAACATTTGTTATATAATGGTTACAGGGAGGAGTATGAAATGAAAAAGACCGGATTATTTAAAATAATCATGTTTGTTCTACTTGGTATTATGGTAGTAACTTGGGTAGTAAGTGCTAGTTACTTTACTTCTGGAGAGTTATCTAGTCTTGGTATGTACAGAATAGGATTTTTTGATTTTTTTCAATTACTATTCGGGTCATATCAATTTAGTTACTTTATTCAAATCTTAATTTTCTTAGTATGCGTTGGCACATTTTATGGTGTACTATGCAAAACTGGAAAATATAGAGCTTGGATCGAAAAAATAGCAAGTAAATTTAAAGGAAAGGAATATTTGTTTCTAGTAATAGTTGCATTCTTAATTGCAGCTATATCTTCAACACTAGATTATGGACTAATTTTATTTATATTTTTACCATTAATAATAAGTATTATATTAGCAATGGGATATGATAAAATAACAGCCTGTGTAACAACATTTGGATCAATGTTAGTTGGAACAATTGGTAATACTATTGCTTATAATATAACTGGTATTATTAATGAACAATTATCAATAGATAGTTTATCAACTGGCATATACTTCAAAATAGGTATGTTTGTATTATCTCTATGTGCTTTAGTACTTTATTTATATAAAAATGCTAAAATTGCTCACAAATCTGCTGCTAAAAGTAAAGAACTAGAATCTGATAGTGAAACATTATTCGAAGGTGAAAAGATTTCTAATAAGTATCCTGTATGGCCAATTATAGTAGTATTCTGTGTAATATTCGTATTAATGATATTAGGATGCACTAAATGGGAATCATCTTTCGGAATAACATTCTTTAAAGATTTAGATACTACTATTAGAGAATTCGCTATTAAAGATTTTACAATATTCGATTATATAATCGGTACTTTATCTGCATTCGGAGAGTGGAGTTATGCTGAAATGGGTGTTATTTGCTTATTAGCATCATTACTAATAGGTAGAATCTATAGAATGAAGTTTAAAGAAATTCTTGAATATATGGCTGATGGAGCTAAAAAGATGTTAGCTCCTGGTATGTTAATAGTATTAGCATATACAGTAATATATTTTGCTGGTAATACAATGTTCTATCCAACGATAGCAAACTGTATATTAAATGCAACAAGCAAGTTTAACTTATTCTTTAGTTCAATAGTAACTATTTTAGGTTCATTCTTACATGTTGATATGTTGTATATTGCAAACTATGTAATACCTCAATTAGCTGCTCAATCAGTTAATGCAAAAGTTCTTGCTATAATGATTCAAGGACTATATGGAGTCACAATGTTTGTAGCACCAACAAGTGCAGTACTTATATTAGGTCTTAGTTACTTAGGCATTCCTTATAAAGAATGGATTAAGAAAACTTGGAAATTGATAGTAGCATTATTAATTGTAGTGTTATTAGCGATGATACTTGTATCAATAATATAAAATTAAGATATATTTGATTATATATCTTTTTTTATGTTTAACTTTATATTTTTGCTCATAATATTAATATGATAAAATATAGTCAAGATGTAATTAAAGTATTAAAATTAAGCGAATTAGAAGCCTATAATCTCTCTCATCCATATGTTGGAACAGAACATCTAATATTAGGAATTTTAAGTCATAATAATGCTATAAATGATGTCTTATCAAACATGAATATAACTTATAATAATTTTAAAAATTATATTATTAATAATATAACTATAAACTCTAAAATGAAATATATTTGTTATACTCCACTATTAAAAAAAATATTACGATCAAGTATTAATGATTCTAAAGTTACTTTAAAAAATATAATGCTAGAATTACTAGAAAACAATGAAGGTATAGGTTTATCTATATTAAACAAATTAAACGTTGATATATTAAAACTATATAATTGTATTAAAGAAAACGATTTAACATTGAGTATTGGTGAAGTATTAAATAATAAAGAAATAAATACTGAATTAATAGGAAGAGAAAATGAATTAAATAAAATTATAGAAATATTAAACAAAAAAGAAAAATGTAATCCACTTCTTATTGGAGAAGCTGGTGTTGGTAAAACAGCCATAGTTGAATGGTTAGCAAATAAAATAGAAAAAAAAGAAGTTCCAAAAACTTTATATAATAAAAAAATAATATCTATCTCCATGAGTTCAATAATAAGTGGCACTAAATATAGAGGAGAATTTGAAGAAAAATTACAAAATATAATTAATATGTTTATTAAAAACAAAAATAACATCTTATTTATTGATGAAATACACACTATAATGTACTCAGGAAAAATGGAAGGCTCTATAGATGCTTCCAATATTTTAAAACCATATTTAGCAAGAAACGATTTTAAATGCATAGGATCTACTACAATTAGTGAATACTACTCTACTATATATAAAGATAAAGCTTTAAATAGAAGATTTACTCCTATATTTATTAATACACCAACTATATTAGATACTAAAATTATTATTAAAAGTGTTAAAAAATATTATGAAAAATATCACAATATTAAAATTGATGATAATAAAGTAGATATGATAGTTGAAATGTCAAATAAATATATAAAAGATAAAAATGAACCTGATAGAAGTTTAAATGTATTAGATGAAATATGTTCTAAAATAAATATAAAAAATTCTAACAAGTTATTAACATTAGAAAATAAAAAGAAAGAAATATTAAAATCTAGTAATTATAAAGAAGCATTTATCATAGAAAATAAAATTAATAAATCTAAAAAAACTTATTTAAAAATATGTTTAAATGATATAAATGAATATTTTAAAGATAAAGTTTCAAGTAATTATTGTATTGGATTTAAGTAATTACTTCAAAATTACACAATTATATGCTAGAATTAATAAGAGGTGAATTATATGGAATATTTTTATTTAATAGCTATAGTTGTAATATTATTTATACCTTTATTTGCTCAAATTAAAGTTAAGACTACTTATAATAAATATTCTAAAATTAAAGCAAAGAGTTCTATAACAGGACGAGATGTAGCAAGAAAAATACTGGATAATAATGGACTTTACAATGTATCAATAAATACTATAGGCGGTTCTTTAACTGATTATTATGATCCTAAAAGAAAAGGTATTGCTTTATCAAAAGATATATGTGATGGTAATTCAGTAGCTAGTTTAGCAATTGCTGCTCATGAAGTTGGACATGCTATTCAAGATAGTGAAGGATATAGTTTTATGAAATTTAGATCAAGTTTAGTTCCACTTGTAAACATTACTTCTTGGATATCATCTGTATTTATATTATTAGGATTTATTACTGAATTTACAAACTTATTAGATATTGGAATTTGTTGCTTATTAGTAGGATTATTTTTTCAATTAATAACTCTTCCTGTTGAATTTAATGCATCATCAAGAGCAAAAAAAGAATTATTAGCTACTGGAGTAGTTGATACAAATGAACAAGAAGGTGTATCACAAGTATTAAGTGCTGCTGCATTTACTTATGTTGCAGGATTCTTAGCAATGTTATTTCAAATATTAAGACTTGTAGCCTTAAGAAATAGAAGAAATTAAAAAATACTTCAAATGAAGTATTTATTTTGTATATGGTATTAATGCCATAAATCTTGCTAATTTAATTTGATTAGCTATATGTCTTTGATGTTTAGCACAAGCACCAGTCATTCTTCTAGGTAATATCTTACCTTTTTCATTAATATATTTTGATATAATTGCTACATCTTTATAATCAACGCTTTTACCAGCGCACATTTGACATACTTTTTTTCTTCTAAAAAACTCAGCCATTCTTTTCCTCCTTAAAATGGTAAATCATTGTCACTCAATGATACCTCATTGTCATAGTTTTCATAAGGATCTGAACTAGGAATATCTATTTCTGGAGTAGAAGCATTATCTATTGGAGCACTACTTGATTCATCAATATATGGAGAATTTGATTTAAAACTTCCACCTTGATTATCATTCTTTCCACCAACAAACTCTGCATTGTCAACCATTACTTCAGTAACATATCTTTTACTACCATCTTGAGCATCATAATTTCTTGTTTGAATTCTACCCTCTATTCCAATTAAACTACCTTTTTTAAAGAATTTAGATATAAAATCAGCTGTATTTCTAAATGAAACACAATTAATAAAATCAGCATCATAATTACCTTCTTTATTTTTATAGTTTCTATTAACAGCTATTGAAAAGTTAGTAGCACTTATTCCACCAGATGTACTTCTTAATTCAGGATCTTTAGTTAGTCTTCCAACTAATATTACTTTATTCATATACTATTCCTCACTTCTAATAACAATATGTCTTAAAATATTTTCATCAATTCTTGCTTTTCTATCAAACTCTTTTACAGCATCTGCAGAAGCTTCAACATTAAGCAAATAATAGTTTCCTCTAACTTGATCCTTAATAGGATAAGCTAGTTTCTTTTGTCCTAAATCTTTAGAAGCTAATATTTTAGATTTCATATTAGTAAGTACCTTTTCTAGTGAACTCACTACATCTTTAGATGTCTTTTCATCCTTATCAGCTCTAACGATAAACATTATTTCATATTTATTCATTATAACACCTCCTTTTGGTCTAATGGCTTCATAATACTATGAAGCAAGGAACCATTCCTGGTTTCCAGTGTATTATATCATATTAACATAATATGTACAATCTTTTTTTAAATACTTAATAAATTTTGCTCTTATTACTTAGTTCATCACATAAGGACTGTTATATATCCCTGCTCCACCAGAAACAGCGGTTGCCTCGTTTAGGAAAATTATGTAAACACACCACTATGAGTCTCTACATATATATCATTCAGATTGCACGAAGTATTCAAGTTGTATTTATTAGAATTGCCAGACGAGAAGAAACGCGTATCTTATATAGCTCTAACCCTCTATTTAAACCAATATTATTATTAGTTTAATAGCTTTTTGTTTTTCGCCCTAAAGGGCGCTATTTGTCGTTTGAAAAGGGTTTCAAACGACTCTCTAAGCGATTAGCCGATATTACTTAGTTTATCACATAAGGACTGTTATATGTCCCTAGTCCGCTTGAAACAGTGGTTTCAGCGTTTAGGAAAACTGCCGGAAGCGCGCCGTAA
>CAZDPZ010000026.1:0-12975 GCA_964507635.1 uncultured Clostridium sp. | reverse complement strand
GGATATTTTAGGTCCTATAGGATATACTATTAAAATTGAAAAAATAAGGAATAAATAATAATTTATTTCTTATTTTATTATACATTATTTTTTGATTTCCCAAATAGTTCCTTCTCTAGTATCTTTTAATATTATATTTTTTGATAAAAGTTCATCTCTAATTTCATCAGAAGTTTGATAGTCTTTATTTTGTTTTGCTATGTTTCGCTTTTCTATTAATTCTTTTATTTGAGATTCATCTATTTCTAAAGTATTAGTAAAATCTTTTTTAGTAAGTAGGCCTAAACTAAATACTTTATCAAACATACTAATTAATTTTATTTTAGTTTTTCCACTTAAGTCATCATTTTTTAAAACTTCATATAAAACAGCCAAAGCATTAGGAGTATTAATATCATCTGATATAGCATTTTTAAATAAATTATTATATTTTTCTACCATATCATTTTGAATTATTCCTTCCTCAGTTATAGAAGTAGTTTTACGAATTAATTTATAATAAGTATTTTGCATAGAATCTAATATTTCATATGAAAACATTAATTGCTTTCTATAGCTTGTACTTAAACACATATATCTAAATGATAAGGGATCATATCCTTTATCCTTTAATGTAATTATGCTTAACTTATCACCTTTACTTTTACTTATTTTACCCGTTAAATTATTTAAAAATTCTACATGGAACCATTGAGGACACCATTCATGACCCAAATATCCTTCACTTTGTGCTATTTCATTAGTATGATGTGGAAATATATGATCTACTCCACCACAATGCAAGTCTAAATATTCTCCTAAGTTTTTAATAGCGATAGTAGAACATTCTAAATGCCATCCAGGATATCCAACTCCAAAAGGACTATCCCATTTTAATTCTTGATTTTCAAATTTTGATTTTGTAAACCATAATACAAAATCTGCAGGATTTTTTTTATTATTATCTTCTATTATTCCATCTCTTGAAGAATTCATTAAATCCTCTTGAGTATTATTAGTAAGTTTATAATAATCTTTCTTTTTAGATGTATCATAATACACATTTCCACCAGAAATATAAGCATATCCTTTTTCAAGTAAAACCTCTACCATATGGATCATATCATCAATATAAGATGTAGCTGGTGCGATAACTTTAGGATCATCAATATTTAACATTTTAGTATTTTTAAAAAAATCTTCTGTATAAAATTTTGCTATTTGTAAAACACTTTTATTTTCTGATTTAGCAGCTTTAACCATTTTATCTTCACCACTATCAGAATCACTCGTTAAATGTCCTACATCTGTTATATTCATAACTCTATTTACTTTGTATCCTAAATATTCTAAAGATTTAACTAACACATCCTCATTAACATACGCTTTATAATTACCTACATGCTGAAAACTATATACTGTAGGTCCACAAGTATATAAATTAACAATTCCCTCTTTATGAGTCTTAAAATCATCTACTTTTCTAGTTAATGTGTTATATAATTTCATAGTTATTTCCTTTCTATTTAATCTTATTAATTCTTTCTATTATCCTTCTTTTACCAAGTAACTTCATTATTTCATATAAATCAGGAGTATTTGACTTGCTAGTCAAACTTACTCTAATAACAGAAGATACATCTGCTACACTTCCTTTATAATTATCTGGATTTAATTTATAATCTTTTATATTAGAAGCATAACCAAGATTATCACACATAATTTTAATTTTATTAAACCATGTTTCTTTATCATCTTTTTCATTATAATATGAATCAATATAAGTATTTAATAATTCTTTAATATCATTTATATTATTAATGTTTCCCCATTCATATTCTTGAGGATTAAATTCACTATCATACATATACCATATTAAATTATATATCATTGAGTAATATATTATATCTTTTCTTGGCTTATCTTTTTCACGTTCTATATTAATAATATTTTTATAATATTCTTTATCATCACTAATCAATTTAGCTAATCTATTATCATATTTCTTTGCCCAAGCATAAGAGTCTTCATATAATTCTTCTTTTGTCATTCTAGATATATATTCTTTAGATATATTATTTAATTTTTCTAAATCATATAGTCCTCCAGAAGAAGACATCTTTTTAGGATCATATTTAAAATCTGTAAATAATAAATCTTTATTTTGATCATGCCATGCTTCATAATTTGAATTGATAATAGTCATTAATGATTCAATTATAGCATACTTTGGATATCCTAAATTAGTATAATAACTCATACTAGCTTCAGGATCTTTTCTTTTACTAATTTTTCTTAAACTATTTCCATCTTTTTTTACTATTAATGGTGTATGTATATAATTAGGTAAGTTAAAACCAAAAGCATTAAAAAGTTCTACATGTTTTGGTGCTGAACTTAGCCACTCTTCTCCTCTTATAACATGAGTGGTTCTCATTAAATGATCATCTATTACGTGAGCAAAATGATATGTTGGAAGAAAATTATCACTTTTCATAATAACAAAATCTTCATCATTCTCAGATAATTCTATTTTACCCTTTACTAAATCATTAAATTCAAATTTATGCTCAAAATCTCCATATGATTTAAATCTTATTACATAAGGTTCATTATTATTAATCTTTTGTATCATTTCTTCAACACTTAAATTTCTACATTTTGCATATTTTCCATAATAACCTGTTCTTAATTTCTTATGATCTTGCATAACCCTTAATTCTTTTAAATCTTCTTTCTTGCAAAAACATGGATAAGCTCTTCCAATAGATATTAAATATTTAATAAATGTATGGTATATTTCTTTTCTTTCGCTTTGAACATAAGGTCCATAATTACCCACAGTTTTCCCATCTAATTCATACTCATCAGGAAAAATATCATAATGTTCTAGTGAGTCTTTAATCAAATCAATTGAATCTTTCATTTCCCTTTTTTGATCAGTATCTTCAATTCTTAAATAAAATATTCCATTATTATTCTTAGCAATTAAATAATCTATAATACATTGATAAGTACCACCTAAATGAACATATCCTGTAGGTGAAGGAGCAAATCTTGTAACATACTTTTCACTTCTTAATGGATACTTTTTTTCATAATAATCTATACCTGAATTAATATTAGGAAATATTAAATCAGCCAAATCTTTATTTGTCATATTACACCTCTTTTAATAAAAGATTATATACTAATTTTTGTTGTTTTTCAACTTATATTAATTAAAACATGTACTATAAGGTGATACGGTAGTAGAAGTTGTTCCCTCTGGAAAATATTCACTTCCGCACTTTAAATAAACACTAGAAGATGTTATTCCGCTTACTTCACTTATAACAGAAACACCTTTACATTCATTTCCAGAATAACTGATTGTGCCAATATATCCAGTACTATTAGTAGTTGACGTTGGACTTTGAATTTCGCTTAAACAAATAAATCTTCCAGTATCATAACTAACTGGACATCCATTACCATTTAATGGATATTTACAAAAATCATTTACATAAAGTAGCGAAGCATCCTTTATATTAGATATTTGTGTATCTAATATACTTCTTTTGCTTTTATTGAATATACTAATAACATTTGGCACTACCATCAATGTTATAACAGCTATTATAGCTATTGCCGCTATCAATTCTATTAAAGTAAATCCATTTTTTTTCATATAAACACTCCCTATCTTAAAGTAATAATAACATATATAAAAACAATACTTATTAGTAATATTAATGCTATTAGTATATAATCAGTTACTTTCATCATTTTTTTCTTTTTTGTAATAGTACTTTCTTCCTCAATAACCGTTTTTTCTAAAATTGGTTCCATTTTAATAGTATTAAGTAATTCTTCTTCTTTCTTAATTTCTTCATCTATATTAATTATTTCAGTTGTTTCAAATGACTTATCTTCAGATTCTTCTTTTTTCATATTTACACTTCCTATATGATATATAATACCAAATTATAGTTAATAATACAATATTTTTTCTTGACTTATATTTAATAATAATGTATCATTATATTTGCTTGGAGACATACTCAAGAGGCTGAAGAGGCGCCCCTGCTAAGGGTGTAGATCGGGAAACTGGTGCGAGAGTTCAAATCTCTCTGTCTCCGCCAAATTTAAAAAAACGTCCTGTTTATAGGACGCTTTTTATTGCACTAAATTTAGAATACTCTACGAAATCTAATTTTCATCATTTATTAATGTTTCTCTTTACTTAATTATTTATTACTACAAGTAAATCCCGCATCTGATAGTTTATTTAGTACTTCTTCTTTTGTTCTATATTCTTCGATATAATCATTAACTGTTTTAGTTATATCTTCCTCACTCATTTTTTCAATATTTAACTCTTCAGTATAAGTTACTTCTTTGTCATTAATATTATAATCTATTAAAACAGTTTTTGAATCCTTATAATATTCTTTATTATTTTTCATAACAGATGTAACAGTATCAATATTTTCTAATCCTAAATCACTTAGGGTATAATTTAATTTACTCTTTAAATATGCTATCTCATCACTTTTGAAAGTAAGTTCAATACTCATATTAGCATCATATAAACTATTTCCTTCTTCCTTTGTACAATTATATGTTTTAGCACATCCACTTAATAATACTAATGCAAACATTAATACAATAAATTTAATTTTTTTCATAATTTCCTCTTTTCTTAATGGACAATATTCCATATATGCTTATTATTATAACAATTATTGATGATATTGCAATAGTAATATTCCTTTTATAATATTTATTTTCTTTTATATGATAATCATTTCCGTTACTAATAGTCTTTGAAATATTAAAAACATATTCATTTAAAGAACTATCATTTTTAGCAGTAACTCTTATTACACTTCCATCTACTAGTGATTCATTTCCTACTATATTAATTACTGTATTTTCATCTTTTGGAGTGCAATTTATTGTAAGATAATCTGCTTTTTCATCAATAGTAATATTATATATTGTTATATTAGGATCAAATACAATATCATATCCTACTATTGATATATTATTAAGTAATATATCTCCTACTAAAGTATCTGAAGCGCTTCTATTAACATTTAATACGTATGTTCTTATATTACCATTTTCAGCTTGTACATCTATCTTAATACTATTTTTTCCTACTTTTAATTTGTAGGAGCCAAGACCAGATATAATAGACCTATTGTTAACTGACTCTGCGTATACAGTTATGTTTTCGACACTATTTTGAACTCCAAAAGTATATTCTAAAGTGTTTTTATCAAACTTAAAGTCCCCAGCACTAACACTAAGAGAAGATAAATAATTATCAGTACTCCTATAATCTGGTCTTGTTATATTAATAGTATATACTTTTGTTTCACCAGCTTCATTATTTACTTTGATTAACACTTTATTAGATCCATATTCTAGATTTACTTTTCTAGGACCATAATCACTTACAAAATAAGAATTGTTTCCATTCTTAGTAGCATTTATATATACATTTGTTGTAGTACCAGGAACCGTTAATGAATATGATGTAACACTGCTTTTAAAAGTAGGGCTTATATTATAGTCTGATACGCTAAGAGTACTTAAAGTATTAATTTTCTCTCTATCATCAGGTCTCGTAATAGTAATTTTATATGTTTTTGTATTTCCAAGTTCACTATTAACAACTATATTAAACTTATTAATTCCATATTCTAAATTCTTATTTCCAAGACCACTTACTTCACTATATTCATTTAGTTTTGTAGCTAAAATACTCACTACATTACTAGAACTTAATACGGTAGTTGAATATTCTAAAGTATCCTTATCAAATGTTGGAGATAAAGAATAACCAACTACTTCCAAATCTATTAATGAATTAATATTTGTTTTAACTCTTATATTGGCAGAAGTATTATCAAGTACGTTAGTAGAATTATTTTCATTCGTAACAATAATACTATTAAGAGCAATAGTAACATTATCATTAGGCATATTTATTTTTAAAACACCTAATGTAAAATTACCAGTTGATGTATCATTTTTATTAACACTAATGCTAGAAGATGTTATTTGGGAAGAAGTGTAATAATTAGATACATTAAAAGATTCATATATTGAAGGGTATGAATAAATAATATTAAAACTTACGTTTTTAACATTACTAATAGTATTCATACTAATTGTACACTCAACTTGTTTGTTACTTTGAGAAGATAATGGACATGAAATATTAATACTATTTGTACTAGCATTAATATTTAAACTAAATATAAAAAACAATATTATAGAAATAAATATTTTCTTCATATAATGTTACCCTTCTTTACTCTACAATAATTTTACTATAAATAATCAAATATATCAATGTAAAATATTTGTTTTCAATGATGATTTAATAACAATTATTTGGTAAAATACTATTTGGAGTGTATAAAATGAATGAAAATATAATTAAAGAAATGAGTAATGAAACAAATATATTACCAAATAATATTGCTTCAACATTAAAACTATTAAGTGAAGGGAATACTATACCATTTATAGCAAGATATAGAAAAGAAGTAACTGGTTCTTTAGATGAAGAACAAATAAGAAAAATTAATGAATATTATGAATATGAAGTAAATTTATTAAAAAGAAAAGAAGATGTAATCAGATTAATTGATGAAAAAGGTTTACTTACACCTATAATTAAAGATAATATTATGAATGCTAAAAAACTAGTTGAAGTTGATGATATTTATTTACCATATAAAGAAAAGAAAAAAACTAAAGCAACAGAAGCTATTAAAAATGGATTAGAACCATTAGCTAAAATTATAATGAGTTTTCCTATTGATTTAAGTGATGAAGTAATAAATAAATACTTAAATGATAATGTTAAAACGAAAGACGATGCTATTGAAGGTGCTAAATATATAATAGCAGAATGGATAAGTGATAATGCATATTATAGAAAATATGTTAGATCATACTATTTTAAAAATGGAATAATATATTCAAAATTAAAAAAGAATTCAAGCGACGAATTAAAGAAATATGAAATGTATTATGACTACAATGAATCTGTTAAAACAATTAAACCTCATAGAGTTTTAGCTATTAATAGAGGAGAAAACGAAAAAATATTAAATGTAAATATCGAAGTAAATGAAACAGAAATAATATCATATATTAGTGAGAAAGTTATTAAAAAGGATTCTATAGTAAATGATTATATATTAAGTGCTATAAAAGATGCATTTAAAAGACTTATAAAACCTTCTATTGAAAGAGAAATAAGAAGTGAATTAACTTTAAAAAGTGAAGATAAGTCTATAGAAGTATTTAAAGAAAATTTAGAAAACTTATTATTAATTCCTCCTGTTAAAAATAAAGTAGTTTTAGGATTTGATCCAGCTTTTAGAACGGGTTGCAAATTAGCAGTAGTTAATGAAACAAGTAATCTAGTGTCTATTGATAAAATATTTCCACATGAGCCTCAAAATCAATGGAATGAATCTATAAATAAAATAAAAGAATTAATAAGTAAATATAAAATAGATATTATTGCTATTGGAAATGGTACTGCTTCTAGAGAAAGCGAAAAATTAGTAAGTGAAACTCTAAAAAATGAGAGTAATTGTAAATATGCTATAGTAAGTGAAGCTGGAGCTAGTGTTTATAGTGCTAGTAAAGAAGCAATATTAGAATTCCCTAACCTACATGTTGAAGAAAGAAGTGCTGTATCAATAGCTAGAAGATTACAAGATCCATTAAATGAACTTGTTAAAATAGATGCTAAAAGTATTGGTGTTGGTCAATATCAACACGATGTTTCACAAAAAAAATTATCTGAATCGCTAAACTTTACAGTATTTAAATGTGTTAATAAAGTAGGAATTAATATTAATAGTGCATCAAGAGCTATATTAGAATATATTTCAGGATTAACTAAAAAAGATGCTAATAAATTAATAGATTATAGAACTAAACATGGCAAAATTAATTCAAGAGGGGAACTTTTAAAATCAAAGATATTATCTTCAAAAGTTTATGAACAGTCTATAGGATTCATGAGAGTAATAGATGGAATTAATCCTCTTGATAAAACTAGTATTCACCCTGAAAGTTATGATATAGTAATAAATCTATTAAATGAACTCAAATATAATGTAAATGATCTTGGAAAAAAAGAGTTAATTGATGAACTAGAAAAAATAAATATAGAATCTTATTCTAAAAAATTAAATTGTGATACTTTTACATTAAGCGACATTATTGAATCTTTAAAATCCCCTACCAGAGATTATAGAGACTCATTCCCATGTGTTAATCTTAAAAGTAATATACTTACAATTGATGACTTAACAATAGGACTGGAATTAAAAGGAACAGTAAGAAACGTTGTAGATTTTGGTGCTTTCATAGATATAGGATTACATAATGATGCATTAGTTCATATATCAAAAATAACTAATAAATATATTAAACATCCTAGTGAAATATTATCTGTAGGTGATCATGTAACATGCTATGTAATAGATATAAAAAAAGAAACAAATAAAGTTTCTCTTTCTCTAATAAATCCTAATAATTAATGTGAATCTATTTTGCTTTGAATTATTTGTGCTTCACTTTGAGACTTATTCATATCTTTTACATATCCTGGAGCATTATTTTTTTCATGTTTTAAATTAGTTCCTTCTCCAAAATCATACAAATTAACTTGTTTTGTTTTCCAGAATTAATACTAGTCTTTGAATTCATAATATTTCCTAGAGAGTTATTTATTAAATTAATATTAGCACTAGTAGTTGGATCTATTACTTTTTCTTCATTATTTGGGACTATTTCTTTTTTATTTCCTTTTATTAATAAAATACTAACTATAACAATTATTATTATAATAAATATTATTGATATTAATATTATTGTTTTCATTATTTATATTTACCTGCCATTCTAATTAATTGATAATAACCCTTTTTTACGAATAATAGAAAATACAACAATAGAAAACAGTGCGATTGATGAGAATATTAAAGTAAGTGAACCCTCACCAGTTTTAGGGTTAGAAATGTCATTTACTAAAACATAATCACTAAAATGGTTTGTTTTAAAATGAGCATATTTGACATTATCGATACTTTCAAATCCAATTATATCATATTTTTCTAAATTGTTTTCATCATTAAAATAATATATTTTAGTTACTTTTTCATCATAACCTTGAGGAACTGGTATATAAATATGAAATTCTCCATTTACTAATGTTTTAATTGTTCCTTTTAATTTACTAGTTAATAAAAAACTATATGCATCAAAATTTTTACCTTTTAACAATTCTTTTAGTTTTTCATATCTTTGACCGCTATCTAACATATTAACATCTAAAACTGAATCAATAGGAACTTCTGCATTAGATGACCTTAATAATACCTTCGTTTGATAATTTTGAAAATTAACTTCAGGTTCTTTTAAATCATTTGTTGTTCCTTCATCAATCAATATTTTTCCAGAATATGTTTGTGATCCTTTTGTAATTGTAATTGTATATAGTTTTTTATTGATGTTTGTTAAATCAAGTGGAATATACCCAATAAACCATTCAATATCTTCTTTATCATACCTATCATAGTTGTCATTACCATCAGTTTCAACGTTTACAGTATATTCAGAATTATTTAAATAATTTGTTATTCTTTGTTTTACAGTTTGAGCATAATTTGATGACAAAGTACCCTGTGGAACATAAAATAATTTTACTCCATAAATCATGTCTATTCCATATCTTCTTGGGTATACACCAAGAAAATCATATAAAACATCACCATACATAACAGTAAGGATTCCATGATAAACATCTTCTATTTCGGTAGGTTCCTTACCGTCCATTGGAATCATATATATATTAACATCACCATCGGGAAAAAACCTATAGACTTCACTCGCATAAGATGCCAAATTGTTTTTTTCATCAAATCCAAATATATCACTTTGTAAATTATTAGCCAATAATAAATTAATATATGAAAGATCTTTAATTATTACAGCTGTATTATCTTTTGAAATATTATACTCATTATAATAATTATATAATTGATTAATTATCTTTTGATTTGGAGTATTTTTTACCAAGTTGATTGTAAGAGAATACTTGTTTGTATTATAATCTTCAGTAGTACAAGCATCACTATCATCACCACATGTATTATAAGTAACATTAGGAATAATTTCTGTTACTTTAGAAGTAATACTATATGAATAATATAAATCACATACATAAATATTCTTTTCAGTAGTTTTTGTTAATTCACAACTATCAATTGTTAGAAAACCTCCTATTTTATTATAATCATCTGAATAAGAAGTTTCAAAATTTCTAATATCACTTTTTACATAAGCAAAAGTATAATTTCCATTCATTAAATTATTAATACCTTCATCATATTCATCTTTTAAACTTCCTTCAATTTTAGATGAATCTAAAATTTGATGAGTAACCTGATAACCACCTGAACCATTAGATTCAAAAATAGTTGCCAATTTCTCCTCTAATACATTTTTTACATTATCAGACAATGTAGAAGCATTAACACTTACTGCATTAACTAAAAAAACTGATAACAATAAAATTAAATAAAATTTTTTGTTCATAACACACCTATCCTTTCATACAATTATATCACATATAATTATTATTATCAAAATGCAATAATAATATTTAATTACTTTATAAAAAAAAGACAAATAATTATTAAATATTTGTCTTAAAATTATTTTTCTCCAGTGATTATTTTTATAGCTTTTCTCATTAGCATGTCATATTTAAACATTTCTTTATTTCCTATTTGTTTTAAGAAATCTTCTACACTCATTTTATAGTTTTTAGCAGTTGTTTCTAATTCTTTATCTAACTCTTCATTACTAATTTCTAATTTTTCAGTTTCTACAATTGAATCTAATATCAGTCTATATCCTATTCTCTTATTAGCTTCAGGTTCTAATGTCTTTTTAAAATCATCCATATTGCTATTACAATATTTTAGATAATCTTCTAATTTTAATCCTTGATATTGAAGCTTGTCAGAAAACTCTCTTAACAATCTATTTACTTCATCTTCTGTCATTTCAGTAGGTATTTCATATTTAGATGATTCAATTATTTCATCTAAACAATTAAATAAATATTCATCTTCAACTTGTTTTTCTTTTTCAACTAATTTATTTTCTTTAATATAATTTTTAAGTTCATCTAATGATGTTACTCCACCAATATTTAAATCTTTAAAAAACTCTTTATTAAATTCTGGATATACTCTTTCTTTAACTTGCTTAATTTCTACTTTAAATATTACTGCTTTTCCTTTTAATTCTTCTGATTGATAATTTTCAGGAAATGTTACTTTAACATCTTTCTTATCACCTTTTTTTAAACCTATTAATTGAGTTTCAAAACCAGGTATAAAAGTATTTGATCCTATAGTAAGAGAATAATTATCACCTTTTCCACCTTGAAAAGCAACTCCTTCTAAGAACCCTTCAAAATCTATTACGGCTACATTTCCATCACTTATTTTAGATTTATCATCTAATTCTTTAACATCTACAAATTGTTCTTTTAAATGCCCTATTTCATGCTCTATTTCTTCTTCAGTTACTTCTGGCTTTTCCTTTTTAGCTTTTAAGTTCTTATATTTTCCTAATTTAACTTTAGGAGTAGAAATTAACGAGAATTCAATCTCTACTAAAGAAGAACCAATATTTTTAATATCTATTCCTGGAGTAGCAGCTGGAGTTATAGTTTTAGGATCACTTAATAGTTTAGCATAAAGTATACCTACTGCCATATCTATAGCATCCATATATAAACTTTCTATTCCATTTTTTTGTACATATATATCATATGGAACTTGTCCCTTTCTAAATCCATCCATTTTAATGTCTTTTTTCTTCTTATCAAAAGATTTCTTAAGACAATCACTCCACTCTTTACCTTCTAATTTTAATGTATAAGTTTCTTTCATATATTCCTCCTATAAACTTTTACTTTTTTCTTCATATACTCTTTTAGTTTCTTCTAATCCAAACATTTGAACATGTGCATCATATATTTCTTGTGGCATTCTAGGATTATAATCATTATTAACGTAACTATTATGATATAAAATGATACCTGCATTTGTAACTATAGTTTTAACAGCGTGTCCTGGACTAATAAATGGAATACCATTATTACCTACCATTACCCACGAAGAAGGAATAATATCTTTTAATTCACCTTCTATAACATTAGTTTCAGTGGAACCATCTTTCTTTGATATTTGTTCATACACAGTTACAAATTTACCAATATATGAATCACTTATTATATTAATACTCTTCATAATTACCTTTCTTTTATCACAAAAAAGGATATCACTATCCTATTGCTACAATTTTAACGCTATAAACACCATCAGGAGAAGAAACTTCTACACAGTCTCCCACTTTTTTACCCATAATTGCTGATGCTATAGGGCTTTCATTAGATATTTTATTATTAAATGGGTCAGCTTCCTGACTACCAACTATTTTATATTTTTCAGTATCATCGTCGTCTTCATACTTAAGTTCAACTTGACTACCTACACCAACTTTGCCATTTTCTTTAGCTTCATCAACTACAGTAGCATGTTCCAAAGTATATTCTATTTCAACAATTCTTCTTTCTAAATCAGCTTGGTCGTTTCTTGCTTGTTCATATTCGGAGTTTTCAGATAAGTCACCTAATGCTCTAGCATCTTTTAATGTTTGCATGACTTCTTCTCTTTTTGTAGTCTTTAGATATTGTAATTCATTTTCAAGTTCTAAATAACCTTCTCCGGTTAAAAATATCTCTTTTCTCTTCACTTTTGTCACCTCTTTCTCCAATTCATAAATGATACTATAAATATACTTTTTTGTCAAGATATTATACTTCTTATTATGTCTCCTTATGATTAATTTGTGATAATGTCTTAAGTATTAACTTGCGAAAATGTCTCAATG
>CAZDPZ010000025.1:0-13483 GCA_964507635.1 uncultured Clostridium sp. | reverse complement strand
ACAAAGCTTAGTAAGAAATGATATCATTATGCCTTATAAAATAAGGGTTTTTAATATTTTTGTGTGGGTATCTATTTTAAGACAACTCCCCAAGGTGTTTTCACCATTCTTGGATTTCCAAGTTCATCTTGGTAACCTGAAGAACCATCAATAACAAATCCAACACAATCTACTAATTTAATATTAGTAGTTAATTCATCTATTTTAATATTTGCTCCGTTACTAGGAACAAATTTTGGTTCTATTGTCATTATAGTTTTTCCACCAGAAGTTTGAGGTATTTCATCTAAACATCTTTTCTTTTCATTTTCATCTTCAATATATGGAATAACTAAAGATTCAATGCATTTTTTGATGAATGTAGATTTTCCACTCCTTACACTACCTACAATTCCTAAATATATTTCACCTCCTGACTTCTTACTAAGACTCTTAATAATATCTTTCTTATCCATATTTCTCTCCTTCTAATATAATTAACTTTATGTAATAGATTTATGAATATTCATATATAATTAAAATAAAAAGAGTATTAAAACTCTTTCCTACTTATCAAAATTTGGATTAACAGATTTATCATCTTCTCTTATAAGAGCCATACTCATACAATGAGGTCCGCCTCTTCCATTAATAAGTTCTGCACTAGGTATTTCTAAAACCTTTATTCCATGCTCTCTCATAGCTTTGTTCGTAACAAAATTTCTATCATAACCAATTACTACTCCTGGACGTATACATAAAAAGTTACATCCATCGCTATATCTTTCTCTTTCAGAATCCATTACATTACCATTTCCACATTTAATAATGTCAATAGTTTTTAAATTTAAATATTTTTTTAGTAATTCGTCTAGTGGAATGTCTTCACGAATAATTTTTACATTGCCATCTTTTTTTTGCGTTAATATAAAATATTTAGATACTTCTGCAACTTCCCATACTACAGCAAATTTATTATAATCAACTCTTGTCATAACAGTATCTAAATGCATACATTCACTTTCATCAGGCATATCAAATGCTATAACAGTTTTAAAAGTATTTCCTTCTTCACTAAATAAGTTCTTAGCAAATCTCGCTATTGATTCAGGTTCTGTTCTTTGACTAGCACCAATTATTATTGTTTCTTTATTCATTACTTGAACATCTCCACCCTCTATACTATGAGCTTGATAACGATCATAATATATTGGAGCATCTTTGTAGTCAGGATGATATTTAAGAACATATTCAAAGAAAATAGTTTCTCTTTTTCTAATTGGAGACCACATAGTAGGAAGTATAGCACCATGTCCTACAGTTATAAATGGATCTCTTGGAGCAAAAGAATTAGGCATAGGATCAAGTATCATGTTTCCTCTTCTATCTCTTGAACGATAATAATATAATTCATCATCTTCCTCTTTAACATCTAATTCACTTATGTGTGTACCTGCTATGCATTTAGCAACTAATGCATTATTATCTTTTATTCTATCTAGTAATTTAAAACACGCATCTACTAAATATTTTTCAGTTACTCCACCTTCTTCAATAAATTGTCTAATAAATTTTTCTCTTACTTTTGGGTGTGTATCTAAAGCTTCTCCTGTAATTTGAGTAGTATATACAACTTCAACACCTTCATCTCTTAAAGTACCAGAAAAAATATCGTGATCTCTTTGATAATTTGGCATAAATGGAATGCCATCAAACCATAACCTTGGTAAATTAAATGGATTCATATGCAAACATTCTTCACCAGGTCTATTTAGTAATACTTTTTTTAAAGGTGCAATTTCACTATAATTATTAATTTTTGCCATTATTTAACTCCTTTCATTTCTTTACCATCAGATAAACTACTATATATAACAGCTTTTATAGTATGCATTCTATTTTCTGCTTCATCAAATATAATATTTCTTTTGTCTCTAAACACTTCATCACTTATTTCCATTTCACTAACCCCATATTTAGCAAATATATCAGATCCTATAGAAGTATTTATATCATGAAATGAAGGAAGTGGATGCATAATTACAATATCTTTTTTAGCTTTATCAACTAATTTTTTATTAATTTGATATGGTAATAATAAATCTATTCTTTTTTTCCATAATTTAGGATTTTCACCCATTGAAAGCCAAACATCTGTATAAAATACATCTACGTTTTTAACGCTTTCATTTACATCATCAGTTATTTTAATCTCACAATCATTCTTTTTAGCAATTTTTCTTACTATATCTAAAAATTCCTCTTCTGGCCATAATTCACGAGGTCCACATCCACAAAAGTTTACTCCTAATTTACTACAAGCAATCATTACTGCTTTAGCAGTATTATTTCTAATATCACCATAATGACTAAAATGTAAACCTTTAATATATCCATAATGTTCTCTAAGAGTTAGAAAATCGGCAAGCATTTGAGTCGGATGATCACTATCTGTAAGTCCATTCCATACTGGAACGGTAGAATGAAGAGCTAATTCTTCAACAATACTCTGAGAAAACCCTCTATACTCTATTCCATCAAACATTCTACAAAGTACTTTAGCTGTATCTTCTATACTCTCTTTATGTCCCATTTGACTTCCTGTTGGTCCAATATATGTAACGCCTAATCCTAAATCATGCCCAGCTACTTCAAATGAACATCTCGTTCTTGTAGAATCTTTAGCAAATAATATTGCTATATTTTTACCCCTAAAATAGTCATGTAACTTTCCACTTTTTTTAATTTTTTTAAATTTTTCAGATAAGTCTAATAAATAAATAATCTCTTCTTCTGTATAATCTAATAAAGTTAAAAAATCTCTTCCTTTTAAATTCATTTTAATCCCTTTCTATATTCATCAACTTTTTGTTGAATAGTACCATATTTTCCAAGTTCTCCAAATGTTTGTAAAGATTTACTCATATTACCAGCAAGACCAGCTATCATAGCGCTTCCTATTATTGCATCTGCAGCAGTAAAACCATTTGCAGAAATATTTTCTACCATTTTAAATTCAACATCTGATAATCCTTGTAATCTTGTACCATGATTTAATAATTCACATACAGCATCATTCATTCTCGAAATTGCATCAGAATTATTAACTAAATATGTAGCTGTTTCCATGAATCCAGTAGTATCATATGAAGCATTTGCTGCATATACTTTTCCACTAGGTAAATATTGTTTACATGCTTCTACACAATTTTTTGCAGCTTCATTAGCAACTTTTGCAAATTCTTCTGTTGCATTTTGAGCTGAAATAGTTCCATTTTTAATACCTTGAGTAACTTTTCCAATACTTTGAGCAAATGATTCATAATCACCATTAAATATTAAATGTTGAGCATTATCATCAATAGTATAATCAACATTTCCAGATCTACCTGTTATATAATTTGCTCTTTCTAATGCGCCCTTTTCTCTTAGTCCTGCATCAGCACCTATAGAAGTATTTCCTTGTGCTTTAAAACCTGAATTAACTGTTTCTCTTTGCGATTCTATTTTTTTTCCTATATTACGTGCTTCAGTAATTTTACTATTTGCACTATTTACCACATTTTGACCATTAATATTAGCAGTATCTATTTTTGCATTTGCTTCATTAATTAAATTTACTCTTTCAATTATATTATTAACAAGTGCTATTCCACCAGCCACTAATGCTCCAGTTTTTACAAGAGTCATAATGTCTTGAATTAAAGTATCACTTCTATAATCAAGTTCATGACTATATGGATCATATCTTCTTTTTCCTTCAGATACTGAACCCCATATATTTTTTTTAATGTCGGTATTTTCAGCCAATAATACTTGCTCTTTAATAAATGCATCTAAAGCTGACAAAGCATCCCCTTTTTCTATGGAATCAAATTTTGTTTTTTCAAGTTGTGCTTCTTGATTAGATAATTCTTTTGATTGATCATTTTTTTTGGAAAACAATCCACCTTCAACATTCATTCTAGAAGAAAATGCTCTCATCGATTCTTCAAATCCATGTAACCCACTTCCTAATTCTTTATTAATTTTTTTTCTATCCATATCCATTTTTTCAAGAGTTGGAATAACTTCAGATAAAAGTTTATTTTTAGCCTCTAATAATTGTTGCCTCTTTTCATCAGTAGTTTTATTGGATTTTAATTCTTCATCTATAGAATTAAGAGAACTTTTAATATCAAATAATTTTACTACTTGTTCATTTTTTTGTTCATTGTATTCTTGTCTTCTTTTATCTACTCTTCGCCTGTATTCTTTCATTATGGATCCGTTTAATATTTCTGAATCTTGTCTTTCAATCATTAAATTTCCTTGATATTCATCAACTAATATTTGAAATTCTTCTTCTGAAAGACTACTCAATCTTTGATTTAAAGTATCAGTTTTATCCTTTATTTTATCCATATATTTTTGAGATCTTCTTTTCTTTCCTCTTTTAAATAATCCTTGAATTTCTTTCAATAAAGAGGGAATAAAACCAATTGCAGAATATATTCTACTTTCTTTATGAGCTCTGCTCTTAAAGAATCCTGTTACTTGAATATTAGAAGCAACATATTTTTTTTCATCTTTATGGGTAAACTCTAAATCACCAGATAAATAATCAAGTATTTCTTTGATTCCTCTAGTTCTAGATTTAGGCATATTTTCTTCAATTATATTGTTCTGACTTTCATTCAATTTTTCTTCTTTTATTGCATTAGGATCACTAATTTCTAAATGGCTAGGCAAATCAGTTGGTTTTTTATTTTTATCACTATCATTATTATTTTCTATATCTTTTGAATTACTATTATTTGATATATTTTTTTCATTTTTTTTGTTAACAGTATTATTTTTCAAGTTCAGATTATATAATTTAACTATTTTTTGAGCATCTTCAAAAGAAACATTATCGTTCAATAATATATTTGGAAATAATTCATTTATATTATTCTTAATAATTATATGTTCCATATCGGTTCTTTTAATTATTTCAATAATTAAATCATTATATGTCATACCTTTAGTGTATTCTATAATTTTTGATAGATCAAATACATCATCATTATTTATATTTTTGTTATTATTAACATTTAATTTTTTTGCAAAATGAATACTTTCTGTTTTTTGTTCTTCATCTATTTCTTTTTTATCAGAAACAGTTTCTACATCTGTTATGTTGTACTCATTTACCAATTCATCAAAATACTTTTGTTCTTCTTTTATTTTACGATTGACAAATTCGCTACCATGTAACAAACCTTCTATTTCATTTTGCAAAATACCTAATTGATTTGATGATGAAGACAAATATGTGGTTAAACTATCCCTTTCATTTTCTTTATTTTTTATTTGTAATTTTATTATATCTTTTTCGTCATCAGAAGCATTATCATATCTATTTAGAAGGTTATTTATTTCACTTTGTTTTCTCATAATTAATTTATCAGCATTTCTTGAATTAAATTCCAAATGATTATCATTTATAACACTTCTTAATTCATTTATTCTATCTTCTCTTCTGCGAATTTCAACATCATAAAATATAGCTGCGTTATTAGCTATTTCCTGTAGTTCATCTAATTGTTTTTTGAAATCCAAATCTCCTTGTACAACAAAACTATATTCTGGAATTTGTTCTATTCTATTTTTATATTTATTAAATACATTATATCTTTCCCTTAAATCATCTAAAGATAATTCTTTATTATTTTCAATGAATGTATCCATTTCTTCTTGAGATCTAATGCCTAAATTAATATTAGTTGTTTTAAAATAATCATTTAAATAATGATTTAATAATATTTGACATTCATTGTAATCCCTTATGCTATTTTCATTCATTTATATCACCACTTATAACACTGACCTCGTCACTATTACTTTTAATTTTTTTTATTACTTCTTCCACCATTTCAAATTCTTCAGGAAGAGTAATGCCCTTAATAGTTTTTGAACCGAAAATTGGATCATAAGAAGCAACAAATATTTTTTCTTTACCATCTTCTGTAAAACTATTCTCGCTATAGCCAAAATATACTCTCCCGTTGGTCTCACAATCAAATGTAAATAGTGGCTCAATTTCTATTTGTATTTCACCTCTTTCAATTAATATTTTTTTCATTATATCCTCCGATAATATTTTAACTATATTATTTTTCTAATTCTTTTTCTTTTTGAATTTCTAACTCTTTAATATTATAATTTCCGAATGGAATATCAGGTCTTAATACGTAAGTAATGATTTCATTTTGAATTCTCTTTACCATTTCATCATATTTTATTTTAGTTTTTGTTATAAATGCTCCCATTAGATTACTAGTACCATAAGAAGATATAAGTAATCTTTCTCTTTCTTCATCTTCAAATGCTAAAAAATCCATCCAATAACTATCTATAACTCTACACATTCTTAATTTTGAATGAGAATCAAATCTTTCATCAGATCTAGAAGATTTTACTAATTTAGATTTTAATGAGGAAATAATACTGCTTTTTTCCAGCTTTTCCGGTACATTTAACATATAAGATAGTTTTGATTTTATTTCTTCCTCACTACTACTTTCAAATAAATCGTTTACGTACACTACTATTAGCTTATTGGTTATATCAATGCTATTATTGTTAATAATTTGAGTTCTAGCTTTATAAAATTCTTTTCTATGTTGAGATGTAACGTCAGAAAATTGTTTTTTAATAAGTCTATATTTTTTATCTCTTGATTCTTCTGTTTTTTGAGCTCCACAAACTAATTTGCTAAAAATTCCTTGATTGAGTTCTCCTTTAGAATTAGAAAATTTTTCTGCCATTTTATAATAATCTGTACCATATCTCATTTTAATAATTTCATCTTCAAATGATACATATGTTTTTGTTTTTCCTGCTTCTCCTTGTCTTGCACATCTTCCTTTTAATTGATCATCTAATCTATTATTCCTATTGATAGTAGAAGATATAACATATAATCCACCAAGTTCCTTAACGGAAGATCCTAATTTTATATCTGTTCCACGCCCCGCCATATTGGTTGCTACAGTTACTTGTCCGATTTGTCCTGCACATGCTACAATATCACTTTCGTATTGTGAATTAACAGCATCTAATCTATTATATCTAATTCCGTATTCTTCTAGTAAATCACATATTTCTTGTGTTTCTAAAACACTACTTGTTCCAACTAAAACAGGTTGCATAGTATAATGATGATTAACAATATCTTCTATCATTGCCTTGTATTTACTCTTTTTGTTAGAATAAATTTTCATTTTTTCATCTTTTCTAATATTCTTTTTTCTACTATCCACTTTATAAGTAGGAATATTATACAAATCTTCAAATTCAGTGGAATCAATTGTTCCACTCATCCCACTAATTCCACTTTCATACATACTAAAAAAGTCTGGATACATGCATTCTCCAGTAACTAAATTAACAGAGTTTGATTCAATACCATGTTTTACTTCTAAACATTCATGTAATCCACCATCTAGTCTTCTTCCAGGAAGTAACCTACCAGTATTTTTATCAATTAATACTATATCTTTTTTATTGTTAGAAACAATATAATTAACATTTCTTTTATAATAAAAGTTCGCTAAAATACATGAATTTAAAGCATTCAACACTTCAGAATATTTTTTTTGAAACTCTATATCATTTTCATCAAATTCTTTTAACCCAAGAATATTTAGTACTTTGTCATATGCTTTGTCTGCAAGCAATACTTCACCATTTTTATTATATAATATGCAATCTTCTGTAAATCGCATATTTTGAGCATCATTAGCATTCTTGTTTTGAACTATTTTACAAGTTATACTTCCATTCTGAATCATTTTATTAATCTTTTTATAAAGATTAGTAAGAGTAGTTCTTTCTTCCAATTCTTTATTATTTAATTTCATTCTATTAGTTAATATAAAAGGAACAATAGACTCATCTAACAATATACTATCAACTTCATCCACTATAGCATATCCAAATTCTTTAGGGTTTTTTTTATCTTTAGAATCTAATACTTGATTATCTTCTAAATAGTCAAAAGCAAATGTTGAAGCAACACCATACACAATATCCGCACTATATAATTGTCTTTTTCTTTCATTTACTTCATTTCCAGTAATATTTTCACTTTCTATTAATTTTGGAGTACTCGGTACAAATGAAGAAGAAAATCCTAAAGCGGTAAATATATCAGCATTTAACTTTTGATCTCTTGACGATAAATATTCATTAGAGGTCATTACATGAACTGTTTCACCTTTTAAAGCATGTAAATAAGCAATTAGATTTTGTACTAAAGTTTTACCTTCTCCAGTATGCATTTGTACTACAGCTCCACTATTCATTGCTATAGCAGCTTCTATTTGACATGCATATGGATTTAAAGGCCCTGTATATAATGGATCATTTTTATCGGTTTTTAAAGAAGTAACTTTAAATATAATTTCTTTACATAAAGCTAAAGCATCAACTAAAGTATCTTCACTCTCTAAAGACTTATTTGAAGAAATAATATCTTGTTTTAATCTAATAGAATAAGCACTAAGTTCTTTTAATGACATATTTTTAAATTTAGTAACACCAAACACTCTTTTAGTTAACCCTTTAAACTTTGCTTTATTATTGCTAGTATATGTTCCAACTATTTTATCTGTTATATTCATATATACTCCTAATTCTACAATAATAATATAACATTATTTTAAATGTAAATCAATAAAATTAATTTAGTTTAATCATATTATAAATAATTAATTGAAAACTATTATTTCTTCTTTCAACATTAGCATTTATTTTATATACTTTATTTTTTTCTATTTCATTTAATTTAGAATAATAAGATGGAAAAATAACTCCTTCTACTTTATCATATTCATCACTTAATGTAATAAAAGCCATATTTTCATTATTCTTTGTTCTTATTAATTTAATATTTTCTAAAAATAATACAGTAGTTATAGTTTTATCAAAATATTTTTTAAAATTATCTAAAGTAATAGCATTACTTCTATCATATTTAACTACTGGATTAAATGATAAATAAAATCCATAATTCTTAATTTCATTATTAATTTTTTCTGAATCATTATAATCATCTATTTCATTAAATACTGGTACTTCATCTAATGGAGTATTTAAATCTCTACATAGCGAAACATAATTAATTATTTCATCCATATTTTCTACTAGCATTTTTTGATTAACATTAAATTCATTAAAAGTATTACTCTCTATTAAAGAAATAACTATCCTTGAATTAATGCTTTTGCCATAACATCTAATCATAAAATCATAAAATGACTTAAATAGTCCATTATTACGTTCATTAATTATTTCCTCACTTACTGTGTAAGCAATACTTTTAATAATAGTAAATGGAAGAATTAATTTACCATTAACTAATATAAATTCTTTGCTAGAAATATTAATATCAATCATACTAAATTTAATTCCTAATACTCTGGATTCGTCAATATATTCTTTTATCTTTTCATTTGAAGAATTCATATTTAATAAATTTTTCATAAAATATTGAGTATAATGAGCCTTTAAATAAGCCATTTGAAAAGCAACTAAAGAATAAACTACTGAATGTGATTTATTGAATCCATATGAAGAAAATTTAATTATTAAATCAAATAATTGATTAGCCACTTCTTCACTATATCCTCTATCTTTAACTCCACATACAAATTTAATTTTAGTACTATTAATTACATCATATTTCTTTTTAGACATTGCCCTTCTGATAACATCAGCTTCACTATATGAATATCCACCAATATTTCTTAATATTTCCAATACTTGTTCTTGATAAATAATTATTCCGTAAGTACTTTGTAATATACTTTCTAATTCTTTAATTATATACGTTACTTTTTTAATTCCCTTTTTTCTTGCTATATATTCCCCTATCATTTCTCTAGGACCAGGTCTATATAAAGCAATAGCGTCTACTAATATATTAAATGAATCAACTTCTAAATTTTTAAGGAAACTTTTCATACCACTACTTTCAAACTGAAAAATTCCTGTAGTATATGCTTTATTAAATATTTGGATAGTTTCATAATCATCAAGTGGAATTTCATTTATATTAAAATTTTTATTTATTAAATGAATCTCATTAATAATATTAGAAATGGTATTTAAGTTTTTAATTGACAAGAAATCCATTTTAAGAAGTCCTAAAGATTCTATATATTCCATACTATATCCTGTAAGTATCATATTTTCATTTTTATAAAGAGGCATTAATTCACTTAAAATAGTATCACTAATTACTACTCCAGCAGCATGTATACTTGTGTTCTTCTTTAATCCACATAACTTACTACTAATGTTTATTAAATCTTTAATTGAACTATTTCTTTTAATAAAACTCATATATTCACTATTACTTTTAAGTGACTCAAAGTCTTTCTCATCTTTTATAGTTTTGCATAAAGAATCTATTATAATATTTTCTATTTTCATTACTCTTCCTAAATCTCTTATTATTTGTTTAGGATTCATTGTATTAAATGATATTATTCTAGCTGTATTTAATTCTCCATATTTATTAATAACATAATCTATTACTTCTTCTCTTTTTAAACTATCAAAATCTATATCTATGTCTGGCATACTTATTCTATCTGGATTTAAAAAACGTTCAAATATTAAATTATATTTTAACGGGTCTATATTAATAATCCCTAATGCATAATTTACTAAAGAAGCTGCTCCGCTACCTCTTCCAGGCCCAACTAAAATATTATTTTTTTTAGCAAATAATATAAAATCATATACTATTAAAAAATAATCAACATAATTCATTTTTTCAATAACACTTAATTCATATTCTAATCTTTCTTTATATTCTATTGGTACTATATTATTAAGTCTTTTATTTAATCCTTTTTTAGAAAGAGCTCTTAAAAATATAGTAGAATTTTCTTTATACACTGGAATATGTAATTTTGAATTTGGGATTTTTAAATCGATTATATTTGCAAATTTATATGTTGTTTTTATATCAAATGTAGAAGTATTTTCTTTATAATAATTTCCATTATAATTTACTATATCATCAATAGTTTTTGATTCATCTATAAGTTTAATATACTTAAAATAATTCTTATCTTGTTCATATAGGTAATTTATTTCAAATAAATAAACTACATCTTCACTAAGCATTAAAGACTCTTCTTTTTCATCTTCATTACTATAAGATATAAAAGTATATAAAAAATTATCTTTATATTTATTATATATTTGATTACTTAATACTCCAATGATACCATTATTATTTTCTTTAACATAAGCTGTATTAAGTGATTCAATATTTTTTTTTGATACTATTTTACATAAATTAACAAATCCTTCATAATTTTTAGCATATAATAATAATTTATCATTATCTAAATATATTTCTAATCCTACTATTGGTTTAACATTTAAAGTATTACATTTATTTATAAAGTCTATTACATTAAATAGATTACTACTAGTAATTCCTATAGAACTTAAATTATTTTCTTTAGCAAATGAAAATAAATCATCTAATTTAATCAAACTATTCATTAAATCATATTCAGTTTTTACATTAAGAGGAATATACTTCATAAGCTAACCCTTTCATTTTTTAATAAGCATCATTCTTTTACTTAAATTATCAAGTTTATCAACAACATTGTCTTGAGCTGATAATCTAAATGTTTCAATATCATCATCTTCATAATATTGCATTACATCATTTAAATCATATAAGTGAAAATCATTTAAAACAATATAAAATAACAAAGAAGATTCTATTATTACATTTCGATGTCCAACATAATATTTTAATAATTCAATAGTTTGAATAGAAACTAATGACCTTAAACGATCAGCTTTTTGACTAGAAGTATCATTTAATAAAGCATTTGCTTCTTCACTATTACATATTATATCATAATATAATTTAACAATTTCTAAGTTTTTATCCCTATCATCTGAAAAGATAACTCCTACATTTAAATCTTTAAAAAACTTACTAATACTTTGTAATAATTTTTTTCTTTTAGGTTCAATATTATAATTGCTTTCAAATAAAGTACTATGATTATTTATATTGATATCCTTTTTATCAGAAAGTTCCTTTTCAATAGAAGTTTTAGTTTTATGATCAGTATAAGACTTATAATCTTTTGAATTAATTCTATTTAATGTTTCACGTAATTCATCTTTATATTCCTTATTATCTAAATCTATAGAAAATAAGTCGCTAACTGAATTAAGTGTTTCTTCTCTTTGAAACATATCACATATTCTTGACGCAAATAAACTCATAATATCAGAGCCCATAGCATTAAGAAAAGATCTCCTTTCACTTTTTTCTTCTTTAGAAGAATAATCTAAATAATTAGCAATGTTAAAAAAATCATTAATAATTCTTGCTTGATAATCTTTATCTAATTCTTCTCTTTTAATACACTTAAATTTTTCCATTCCATTACACCCTAAATATATTATAACAATATTTATTAAAAATAAAAAGTTCAAATTATGAACTTAATTATATTTATCATCAACTTTATCAAAATCAACTTTATCCATTTCTTCAATAACTTCTAACTGACTCTCAATAATTTGTCTTAATCTACGTTTTAGGGTATTGGTATTTCTTTTTAATTGATCAGCTTGATTCTGAGCTTTTTCAGCTTTAAGTAATGCTTCATTTATAATTCTACTAGCATTTCTTCTAGCTTCGGTAACTAAACCATCTGCTTCCCTTCTAGCAACAGTTTTAATTTCATCTCCAGCCTTAGAAGCTGTAAAAATTGCTTTATTTAATGTATCTTCCATTCTTTGATAGTAAGCTATCTCATCAGTTAATTTTTTATTTTCTTCAGAGGTTTTTTTACTTTTTTCAAGTAAAAACTCATAATTTTTGATTATGTCATCTAAACACTTTTGTACTTGATACTTATCATAGCCACGAAATACAATATCAAATTTCTGCATGTAACACCTCTATATTACTTTTTTACCATTCTCCTAAGTCTTCGCCTTTTTGATTTTTCTTTCCTTCTTCTTCAGAAATATTTCCCTCTATTTCAAAACCTTTAGGAGCACATAAGAATATTCCAGGACCTAACTTTTGAATAGAACCTTCTAAAGCATAAACTATTCCATTTAGAAAATCCATAATTCTCTTAGATACATCAGAAGTAACTCTTTTAAAATTAACAACCACTTGGTTTTTTGCTTTGATATAATCAGCTATCTGTTGTGCTTCAGAAAAAGCACGAGGCTCAACCAAAATAGTTTTATTTCTAAGATCTTTATTTCTTTTACTAATCTCTTTTACATCATATTCTTCAGTGTCTTCTTCCTCTTCACCGCCTGAAAAAATACCTTTTAAACCTTTTAATGCCATAAATATCCTCCTTAGTCTTAATACTATAATTATTCTATCACATTAACGAATTTCTATCAAGAATATTTTTAATTAATTTAATTTAATTAGTCTATTTTCCTAATTTATAACATAAGG
>CAZDPZ010000024.1:0-15741 GCA_964507635.1 uncultured Clostridium sp. | reverse complement strand
TTTATTCCTTATTTTTTCAATTTTAATAGTATATCCTATAGGACCTAAAATATCCAATATTGCTTTAATAGAAGGACTATGCATTTTTGATTCAATCCTTGCTATTTTTGTTCTAGGTACTTTTGAATATAAACCCAATAATTCTTGAGTTAGATTGTTTTCTTTTCTAATTCTAATAAAATCATTTATAAACTCAAACTCTAATTCATTAGAGTTTTTATTTGTTTCAATATAATTTATATAATCATACATCTTTTTCATGAAATGTATTGTATCACTTATGATACAATATGTCAAACATAATATGTGAATTATAATGCAAAAATGGTATAATGCTCTTAATTAATGGGGTGGAAAATAATGAAAAATCAAAAAAAATTAGATAACAATAAAAATATTGATATATTGGATTCTCAAATAAAAAGAATGTTAGCTAATAAAAAAAACAAATCTAAATTTCATAGAATGCCTGATGGTTTGCCATTAAAATCTTATGGTGCATTATATGATTTGGAAGAAAACCATGATAATTCGTGGGCGGTGGAAATATTTTTAGAAAATAAAAAAAATATGAATAATGTTGCATTACTTTATAGAGGACGAAAAATATCTTACTCTGAAATGTTTTCAAAAGTATATGACTATGCATCATCTTTTAAATCTTTAGGAATTAAAAAAGGCGATGAAATACCAGTATTTGTTTCAAATACGCCAGAATACGTATATACTCTGCTTGCTTTGAATTTAATAGGTGTTGTTACGAATACTGTAGGTACTTGGTTTGATGAAAAATATTTGCAAAAAATATTTGAAAATTCAAAATCTAAGTATATATTAATATCTGATGATAATTATAAAATTGCCAAAAATCCAATTGAAAGGGCAAATAATTTACAAAAAGTAATAATGGTATCAATTACTGATTCTTTATTAACAGACAAAAATGGTAAAAAGATTAATCCATATCAAGAATTAGATGATAAATTTCATGATTTTAGTAATAAGGTTGACGAATGTAAGAAAGACTGTTCTAAAGAAATTATATCTCAAGCAGAATTTTTAAAATTTGGATCCAATTATAAAGAAAATTTAGTTGAAGATATGGTTTTGGATGATTTAGCAATGATAACATATACTAGTGGTACGACTACTCCTGGATATCCAAAAGGATGTAATCATAGTAACAGAAATTATTTAGCAATATCAAGAATTAAAAAACCAGATGTATTTGATATGCCTGCTATGAATAATTTTTCAGTTTTGGCTCATTTACCAAGCTATACTCAAACAGTTTTAACTACTTCATATTCAGATCCATTATATCTTGGTTATACAATTGCCTTAGAACCATTTATTGAGGGAAAGTTTTTTCCATATTCTCTAATAATTAATAAACCAAATTATACTGTTGAAACCCCGGGATTGTTTTTAGAATTGGCTAAAAAATTAAATTATGATCCTGAATGGAAAAATGTAAAAATGGAATATCTAATGCTCCCAACTTTAGTCGGAGAGGAAACTTCTTTAGGAGAAGAAAAATATTTGAATTATACTTCAAGAAAGCATAAATTTGGAAAAGCAAAAATGCCTATTTCAACAGTTATGTCTTTTGGAGGTGGATCAACTGAAAATGGTGGGGTATTATTTACTTTTTTTAAATCTTTTCAAGAAAAAAGATTAAAATATTTATTTAAAAAAGATCACCTTCATCTTCAAATATTTCCTATAGCACAAATGGAAGTACTTCGTCCTGATGGTACATATTGTGATATTGACGAGCCTGGTTTATTAGTAGATATTTCTCCTTGTAATCAAATAGGTTATGTTAATTCAGAATTTAATGATGGAATGAATATTACAGATGCTAATGGTAAAATTTGGTATAGTTGCGGAACATACGCAATTAAAGATAAATTTGGTGGAATTAGAATGGTTGGAAGACCAAAGTCAAATATTAAAACTGATGATGGAAGATCCATACCTCTATACCAAATAAAAGATTTAATTGATGCTGATACTAAAAATATTTTAACAACAGAAATTGTGCAAGTGAGTGATAATGGTGTGCCAGTGTATGTTTGTCATATTGAAAAGCAACCTGAATCAAAAATTACTGACGAACGTTTATTGCAACAATGCATAATGAGATTAAAGTCAAAATTTGATGATCAAATATTAGAAAAAATGTATTTTAGAGTAAGAACATATAATGAATCTTTTCCTTTGGCACCTAGTCAAAAAAGAAATAAAGACATATTAATTCAAGAAGGATTAAATGAAAAAACTATTCCATTCAATCAAATAAACAATAAGCAAACAGATACAATTATTAAAAAAATGAGTTTATAATTTTCTTTTTATAATTTTTGTGATAAAATAATTTTAGTATAAGGTTGTGGTGGTTAATTATGGTATATGCAATTGTAATAATATGTACTTTGGTTTTCTCTGTTACATTAAATATTTTGTATTTCTTGAAGAAACATATTGAAACTAAAGAAACAAAAGTTTATGCAATTGCATTAGTTTCAAATTTAATGGGATTGATTATAGAATTATTATGTAAATTTCTTATTTATAATTTTGGTGTAGGTTATATTTGGTCTTATATATCTGTTAAAATATATTTATTATATTTATTATTTTTTGTCTTAATAATGACTATATACGTTTATAATACGAATTGTAAGTATAATTCAAAGTTTAAAATATTTATTAGCATTTTTTATGGAATTTTAGGTTTGATATCATTGTTTTTACCAATGGACATAGAAGTTGCCTATGCAACTGGTACCGCAGTGAACTTCGTATATATAATTTTTGCTATTACTATGTTGTTTTGGTTTTTAATAATTATTAAAACTTATAAAAAGGAAAATGTAAAAAAGAATATTCCATTAGTTATCTTGATTATTTTTGCTATTATTGCATCGATAATTCAAAATATGAATGCTGATGTAACACTGATAACATCTTTAGAATTTTTAATATTGTTTATAATGTATCATACTATAGAAAATCCAGACATAAAGACTATTGAACAACTTAATGTTGCTAAAGATCAAGCTGAAAAGGCTAATAGGGCTAAGACAGATTTTTTAAGTAGCATGTCACATGAAATAAGAACACCTTTAAATGCTATTATGGGATTTAGTAATGGATTATTAGATGATGATTTACCAACTGAATCAAAAGAGGATGTAAATAATATAATAATGGCAAGTAATTCTTTATTGGAATTAGTTAATGGGATTCTTGATATATCTAAAATAGAAGCTAATAAATTAGAAATAATTAATGTTGGTTATAATTTTCATAAAATGTTTGATGAAGTTGTATTACTTACAAAAGCAAGATTAGGTGATAAACCACTTGAATTTAATTATAATTATGATGAGAGTATTCCTGAATATTTATATGGTGATGCCACTAGGATAAAACAAGTAATTATTAATTTGTTAACTAATTCAGTTAAATATACTAAAGAAGGAAGCATAACATTTAACATAAATTCAGTTATTAAAAATAATATAGTTAGATTAATAATAACTGTTGAAGATAGTGGAATAGGAATAAAAAAAGAAAGTATAGATAAATTATTTACCAAATTTGAGCGTTTAGGAGTTGAAAGAAATACTACTACAGAAGGAACTGGACTTGGACTTGCTATAACTAAAAGATTAGTTGAGTTGATGGGTGGAAAAATCGTAGTGCAAAGTATCTATGGAAAAGGAAGTAAATTTGGTGTTGCAATAGATCAAAGAATAGTAGAAGGTGCTGAACTTGAAAAATTGAAGAATGAAAAACAAGAAGTAAAAGAAGTTGATATAAAGAATTTAAACAATAAAAAAGTTTTAATAGTAGATGATAATATACTTAATATTAAAGTAGCTCAAAGACTATTAAAACCATATAATTTAGATATAGATACAAGTTTAAGTGGATTAGAATGTTTAGATAAAGTTCGTTCAGGCAATCAATATGATTTAATATTATTAGATGATATGATGCCTAAAATGAGTGGAGTTGAAACATTAAATAAGTTAAAAGGAATAAATGGTTATTCTATACCAACTGTTGCTTTAACTGCTAATGCTATAACTGGAATGAGAGAAAAATATTTAAATGATGGTTTTGATGATTATTTAGGAAAACCAATTGAAAGAAACGAGTTAGATCGAGTTCTTAAAAAATATTTGAATAAATAAATAATTATGCTATAATTGTATTATTAAGGTAGGTAGGAAAATGAGAGATGTTAATTTACTAATTAATAATGGTGTTAATATAGAAAAGAGTTTAGAGTTATTTGGAGATATGGATATGTATGACAAAACTCTAGAAGATTTTCTAGATGTTGTTGACACTAAACTTGCTAATTTAAAAAAATTTAGAGAGACAGCTGATATGTCTAATTATGCTATTGAGGTTCATGCTTTAAAAACGGACGCTAGGTATTTAGGATTTGTAGCACTAGCTGATATGTCATATCAATTTGAATTAAAGAGTAAAGCAAATGATATTATGTACATATATGATAATTATCATACTTTATTAAATGAAGCTAATAGAATGATAAAATTATCTAAGCAATATTTAGGAAGAGAAGTAAAAGAAGACATTGTTTCTGATATGACTGGTGTTCCAAAAGATGAAGCAATACTTGTAGTTGATGACTCTAATTTAGTGGCTAATTTTATAAAAAAAATATTCAATGACAGATATGATGTGTATATAGCTAGCGATGGAGCTAAAGCTATAGAAATCATTAATGGAGAAAATTCTTCAAAAATTAAAGGCTGTTTACTTGATTTAAATATGCCTAATGTAAATGGGTTTGAAGTCCTTGAATATTTTAAAAATAATAACTTGTTTGTAAGAATCCCAGTATCAATTATTACTGGTAATGATACTAAGGATTCTGTTGAAAATGCATTTAATTACCCAATTGTTGACTTATTATCTAAACCATTTAACGAACGAGATGTTAAAAGAATAATAGAGAAAACAATAAGTTATAATTAATGGTACCTCCTTTAGGGGTGCTTTTTAATTGTATAAATGTATTGTGAAATTAGTATGTTATTTATGTGAATTTGTCAATTAGTTTTTTAATGATTGAATAAATACTCTATTTGATTTATAATACTCATGAGGAGAGATAATATGGAAATACCATTTAAAAAGTGTAATATTTTATTACCAAAGAAAAAATATGATTACAACTTATGGAGTGTAATTGCTTGTGATCAATATACAAGTCAAAAAGAATATTGGGATAGGGTATCTTCTTTAGTAGGAAGTGCACCTTCAACATACAAAATTACTTTACCTGAAGTATATTTAGAAGATAGTGATGTTGAAAAACGTATTGAAAAAATTAATGATACTATGAAAGAGTATTTAAATAATGATATATTTGATACTTATGAAGATACTATGATTTATTTACAAAGAACTGATTCAACTGGTAAGGTTAGAGAAGGTATAGTGGGCATGATTGACCTTGAAAGTTATGAATACAATATAGGAAGTAAAAGTTTAGTACGTGCAACAGAAAAAACTGTAATTGAAAGAATACCACCTAGAAAAAAAGTTAGAATAAATGCACCTTTAGAACTTCCACATATAATGATTCTTATTGATGATGAGAAAAAGACAATTATCGAATCATTGAAAAATAAAGTAAATGAAAATGATGTAGTATATGATTTTGATTTAATGATGAATGCTGGTCATGCTAAGGGATATAAATTATCTAGTGATATTATTAATGAAATAACAGAAGGTTTATCTTCTTTAGGAGATATGGAGTATTTTAATAAGAAATATAATGTGAATGAGAATACCCCTTTATTATTTGCTATGGGTGATGGAAATCATTCTCTTGCTACAGCAAAAGCATGTTATGAAGAAATTAAAGAAAAATTAGGTAGTGAAGCATTAAATCATCTTAGTAGATATGCTTTAGTTGAAATTGTAAATATTCATAGTGAAGCATTAGATTTTGAACCAATACATAGAGTTATATTTGATACTGAAGTAGATAAATTAATTAGTGAACTTGAAAAGTACTATCAAATTAATGAAAAAGGTAATGGTCAAAAGCTTACATATATAACTTCAAAAGAAGAAAAAACAATATATATTGAAAATCCAAAGTCAAATATTACTGTTGGATCTTTACAAATATTTTTAGATGAATACTTAAAAAATAACAAAGGAAAAATTGATTATATTCATGGTGACGAAGTAACTCGTGAATTTGGAAGTAAAGATGGAAATATTGGCTTTCTATTGCCTAAAATGGAAAAGAATGAATTATTTAGAACTGTTATATTAGATGGAGCACTTCCTAGAAAGACATTTTCTATGGGGCATTCAGATGATAAAAGATTTTATCTAGAATGTAGAAAAATTAAGTAATACTTAATTTTTTTTTGAATAAAATACTAGTAAAGGTGAAGAAAATGAATAGAAGAAATTTATGGTTTTTAACGTTAATGTCATTAATATTAATTTTAGGTGTATATTATATAACACTTCCAAGTGATATATTTAAAAGTAGTGTAACAGAAAATGTTAGTAAAAATATAGATGTTAAAGTAAGCGAAAGTGATAAATTAATAGCACTGAGAGTTGAAAGAAATGAAAAGATAAGTGCTGTAATGAGTGAATTACAAGAAAAAATAATGTCTTCAACCTCAAGTGAAATTAAAAATGCTGCTTTTGAAGAATTACAAATATTGAATTTAGCTAAAGGAAAAGAAACTTATTTAGAAGAAAAAATACTTAATAATTTTAGAATTAAGTCTTTTGTTGAAATTAATGGCAATGATATTAAAGTAACAATATCATCTAGTGAGCATAATACTAAGCTTGCTAATAATATTATGAGAAGTATACAAGAAGAATTTAAAGATAAGAAATATATTACTATTAAATTTGAGTCTTAAATAGGCATACTCACTCACTTAAAATGATTTTATTGCATAAATTATTTTAGAGTTAAACATATATGTTTAAAAAAGGGTGGGAAAAATAGTATGACAAATAATATACTTACAAATAGAGAAAAAGATGTATTTAAACTTTTAGTTTTAAATAAAACGACAAAAGAAATAGCAGCATCTTTAAATATAAGTGAAAAAACAGTTAGAAACCATATATCAAATGCTATGCAAAAACTAGGATGTAAAGGAAGAGCCGGAGCTGTAATAGAACTTTTAAGACTAGGAGAAATTGAATTATAAATGACTTTTGTCATTTTTTTTATTATATATAATATTATTTAATATGATAAAAAAATATTCAATTAATAAAATAATAGTATCTAGTCTTTCATTAATTTTGTTATTAATGTTTTACTTCTTTCCTACTAATGTAGATTATAATGAGAAAATAACATTAAATAATATTCCTATGAATGAAGAAGTAGTATATCTGCTTGATAGTGATAACTATGTTTCACAAGTAATAACTTATTTTTCACAAGATAATATTAAAGATATTATTATTGAAAAAATAGATATATTAACTTATGGAGATAAGTTTAATGAAGATTTTTTGCCATTAATACCTAATGATACTGAATTAAAAAAAGTAATAGTTGAGAAATCTCAAGCCCATTTATATTTTAGTAATGAAATATTAAATGTAAAAAAAGAATTAGAAAATAAAATGATAGAAGCAATTGTTTTTTCAATAACTGAAATTAATGGAATAAACGAAGTGTATATATATGTTAATGATTCATTAATGAAAGAACTTCCAAATTCAAAAAAACAATTAAATTATCCTTTAACTAGAAAATATGGTATTAATACTACGTATGATATTACTTCATTATTAAATTTAGATAAAACTACTATATATTTTTCTAAAACTTTAGGAGATATAAATTATTATGTTCCTGTGACTAAAGTAGTAAGTGAAAAAGTAAATAAAATTGATATAATAGTAGAAGAATTGAAAAGTAGTGTGCATGCTCAAGATAATTTTAATATATTAATACCTTCAGAATGTAAGTTAATTGACTATAAAATTGAAGGAGATAAAATGAACTTAGTATTTAATGAATATATATTTAATATTGATGGAAAAATATTAGAGAGTGTACAATATGTATTAAATAAATCTATAAAAGAGAATTATGATGTTAAAGAAGTCACTATTAATAAATAAATTAATTAAAATACTTGATAAAATTAAAATATTGTTGTATACTTATAAGCGTAATTTCAGTTGTCTCCGTAGCTCAGCTGGATAGAGCAACGGCCTTCTAAGCCGTCGGTCACACGTTCGAATCGTGCCGGAGACACCATAGTGGTATTTATGTTTTTAATTAAACATTTAATACAAATCAATTTCAGATGCAGAAATTGATTTTTTATTGAAAGAATATTAGTATGATGTTATAATTAAATTGAGGTAATATATATGAGAAGTGTTTATGTTCATATTCCATTTTGTAAGAGCATATGTTCTTATTGTGATTTTTGCAAATTCATATATAGTGATGAATGGGCAAATAAATACTTAGATTTTTTAAATCAAGAAATTGAAAAGTACTATGAAGGTGATACAGTTAAAACAATATATATTGGAGGAGGCTCACCATCATCTCTTAGTGATAGTAATCTAAGAAAATTAATGGAAATAATTAAAAGTTTTAAATTAAAAAAATATGGAGAATTTACTTTTGAATGTAATATTAACGATATAAATGAAACTATGCTTAAAATTCTAAAAGAAAGTGGAGTAAATAGATTAAGTATTGGAGTAGAAAGTTTTAACAAATATAATCTTAAATTTTTAAATAGAAAACATACTAAGAATGAAATATTTGATAATATAGAATTATGTAAATCAATGGGATTTGACAATATAAATGTTGACTTAATATATGCTCTTCCTATTGAAAACATGGGAATGCTAAGAAGTGATATATCTAATATTATTGATTTAGAGGTACAACATATAAGTACATACTCGCTTATTATAGAAGAACATACAATGCTAAAAAATAAGAATATTATTCCTATTGAAGAAAAACTTGATTATAAGATGTATAAATCTATTTGTAAGAGATTAAAGTCTAAAGGATTTAATCATTACGAAGTAAGTAATTTTGCATTAAACGGATATGAAAGCGAACATAACTTAACATACTGGAATAATGAAAGTTACTATGGTTTTGGATTAGGAGCTCATGGATTTATAAATGATACAAGGTATGAGAATACAAGAAATTTTAATAAATATTTAAAAGGTGAATATAGATTAAATGAACTACTATTATCTGTTCAAGAAGATATGGAAAATGAAGTAATGTTAGGACTTAGAAAGATGAATGGAATAAGTATTTCGAAATTTGAAAATAAATTTAATAGAGACATATTTAATATTTTTAAATTAGATAGTGCTATAAAAGAAGGGTATATAATTAAAGAAGGGGATAACTTATATATTCCAGAAGATAAAATATACGTTATGAATGAAATATTAAATATGATAATGTGAGGAAAGAATGAAAATATTTAAACTAATGAAGGGGATAACTAAATATATTGTTTTAATGCTTATTTTTTCGATAATACAAGTATTTTGTGAATTATATTTACCAGATATAATGAGTAAAATAGTTGATATAGGAATAGTATCCTCTGATAAGGCATTTATAATTAAAGAAGCAATTTTTATGGTTTTAATAGCTATAATTGGTCTTATCGCTAACATAGTTGTTGTTTATTCAACTTCAAAATTTGCTAATAATTATGGATATAAAATAAGAAATAGTTTATATAATAAAATTAATTCATTTAGTAAGAGAGAAATAGATGAATTTGGAGCTTCAACCCTTATAACAAGGAGCACTAATAATGTTAGTAATATTACATCTACTTTTTCTTTTGGATTAAGGATAATGATTTTTGCACCTATTATGGGAATAGGAGCATGTATAATGGGATATAAAACAGCACCTAATTTAGCTTTTATAGTTGTAATAGCGGTTATTGTGTTAATGGTATGTCTTGGTGTTATATTTGCTATTGTATTTCCTAAGTTTGAACGTGTTCAAAAATTACTTGATAAGCTTAATGCCTCTAGTAGAGAAATAATATCTGGACTTAGAGTAATAAAAGCATTTAGTAAACAAAATTTTTTTAAGAAAAAATTTGACAAAGTTAATAGTGAAAATAGAGATTTAAATATTTTTTTAAATAAAATCTTATATTTAGTTCAACCCATGATGATATTAATAATTAATATTTCTACTCTTGCTATTATATATGTATCAACTGATTACTTGAGCTTAGGAACATTAGAACTAGGATCAATGATGGCTTTTATTCAATATATGGGTACTATATTAATTAGTTTTTTAATGTTACTTGTAATTATTTTAAATATTCCAAGAGTATTAGTTTCATTTAAAAGAATTAATGAGATACTTAATAAAGAATCAAGTATACCAAATGGAAATATTAAAATAACTAACTTAGAAAGTATAGAATTTAAGAATGTATATTTTAAATATGAAAATGCTAAAGAATATATGCTAAAAGACGTAAGTTTTAGAATAGAAACAGGACAAAAAATAGGAATAATAGGTTCTTCTGGAAGTGGAAAAACTACAATAATTAATTTATTATTAAGACATATTGATGTAACATTAGGGAATATATTTATTAATGGAATAGATATTAAGGATATTGATTTATTTTCCCTAAGAAGTTTATTTGCATACACTCCTCAAAAATCATCCTTATTTAAAGGTTCTTTAAAAGAAAATTTAATATTTGATTCAAAATATTCAACTAGTGATATGGATGAGGCACTTAAAATAGCTTCAATAAATGATTTTGTTGAAAATACTGATAAAGGATATGATTATGAAGTAGAACAAGCTGCTGTAAATCTAAGTGGAGGTCAAAAACAAAGAATGTCTATAGCTAGAGCACTACTAAGTGGAGGAGAAGTTCTTTTATTTGATGAATCATTTTCTTCAGTAGATTATATTACTGATAAAAAAATTAGAACTGCTTTAAATAAAGCATATAAAGATAAAATGATAATACTTGTTACACAAAGAGTAGGTACAATTAAAGATGCAGATAATATTATTATTATAGATGAAGGTAAAGTTGAATCAATAGGAACTTATAAAGATTTATCAAAAACTAGTAAAGTATTCAAAGAATTTATCTCTTCTCAAATAAGAGAAGGAGGAGGATTAATTCATGAATAAAAAACCAACATTTAAAGAAACAATATCAAAAACTTTTAATTTAGTAAAAAGATACAAAAATGAATATATAATAATTATTATGTTTTGTGTTTTAGCAGCAATATTTTCATCAATTTCTCCATTTTTTCTAGGATACGCTACTGATAGTTTATATGATTCTATAACTAATAGTATAGGTATCAATTATGCTTATATAGTAAAAGTTTTAATAATAGTATTAATATGTTATTTAGTTAATGCATTTAGTAGTTATTTTCAAAGTTATATATCTTCTAAACTAGGTCAAAAGATTGGCTATGAATTAAGAAAAACATTAATAAATAAAATTAATAAAATCAAATTAAAATATATTGATGGTATGAAAAAAGGAGATCTTATAAGTAAAATAACAAATGATGTTGAAAGACTAACAGATAATTTAACAGAAATAGTCCCTGAATTAATATATAATTTTACTTTAATAGTTTCTATAATAATCATGATGTTTATATTAAATCCATTTTTAGCATTTTTAACAATTTTGGTAATACCTTTTACATACTTATTATTATCTATTGTTGTTAAAAAAACACAAAAGTATTTTGATTTAAATCAAAGTGCAATAGGAAGTGTTAATTCATTTGTAGAAGAAAGTGTTACAAATAATGATATTATAAAATCATTTAATAAAGAAAAGTATTTTAGTAATAAGTTTGATAAAGAAAGCTCTAAACTTGCTGAATATGGCTTTAAAAGTAGCTTTTATAGTTCATTAAGTGTTCCTCTTAATAAAATGTTAGGTAATATTAATTATATAGTTATAGTTTGTGTTGGTTCAGTTATGGTTATTAAAGGTAATTTAAGAATAGGTGCTATTCAATCATTTATACAATATATGAAGGATTTTAATAGACCAATGAATGTTATAGCTCAAGTAGTTTCTAATTTGCAAATGGCAGTTTCATCTATAGATAGAGTTAATGAAATATTAGCCTTGGAAGAAGAAGAAAACGGAAAAATTAAAAACTTTACATTTAATGATTCAATTGAATTTAAAAATATAAACTTTTCATATGTAAAAGGCGTACCAGTATTAAAGAATTTTAATTTAAAGATAAAAAAAGGTGAAAAGATTGCATTAGTAGGAAAAACTGGTAGTGGAAAAACAACTATTGTTAATTTACTAATGAATTTCTATGATAATTATGAAGGTGAAATATTAATTGATGGAATAAATATTAAAAATTTGGATTTAGATTTATATAGGAAGAATATTAGTATGGTTTTACAAGACACTTGGTTATTTGAAGGTACTATTAAAGATAATATTACGTTTGATGAAAAAATTAGTGATGAAGGTTTATCAAAAATATTAAATAAATCTAAAATACTTCATATGATTGAAGGTTTACCTAATGGATTAAATTATGAAATAAATGAAGAAACAAGTAATATGTCAGCTGGAGAAAAACAATTATTAACTATTGCTAGAGCATTATTTGCAGATCCTAAAATATTAATACTTGATGAAGCAACAAGTAATGTTGATACGAGAGTAGAATATTTAATTAATAAATCAGTTGGAATTTTAATGAAAGATAGAACCTCATTAGTAATTGCACACAGATTATCCACTATTGTCAAAAGTGATAGAATAATAGTAATTAAAGGTGGTAAAATATTAGAAAGTGGTAACCATAAGGAGTTATTAAAGAAAAAAGGTTACTATTATGAACTATATAGTAGTCAATTTGAAATAAGTGAGGTAAATGAATAAGATACAGTATCTGTATCTTTTATTGTAGAGTAATATTTTTTTAATTGAAAACGTAAATCTAATGTGATAGTATTATTATAGGGGTGACATATATATGCAAGAAAAAGATGAATCAAAGAAAACAAAAATAAAGAATATTTGCTGTATCTTTATTATAATTGTTAGTATTATTGTTTGTGGATTATATATTAAAAATAATTATATAGATAATCATAGTGGCAATATATCTGATGTAAAAAATAATGGTAAAGTTGAAGATATTTCTTTACCAGAAGATGTCGAATATAAGGAGTATAATGATAAAATATTGTCAGTTAAATGTGTATACTCAAATACTGGTAGTAATGTAAGTGTTATATCTAAGGGAGATAGCATTAAATGTAATGTAGATATCTCTTTAAAAGAAAATTATAAAATTGAAGAATTATATTTTACGCTTGAACATGATAAATCCTATAATTATAACAACTATGAATTAAAAAATAAATCATGGTCTGCATTGGTTGATGACACTCCAAACATTTCTGATAATAGTTTATTTTCTTTAAAGAATGTTAAACTTCTACCTAGTGAATATTATTCAAAAGATACTTCTATAATATCATTTATGTTTGATTTTCCTGAAGAGGGTTCTTCATATAAACTTAATTTGGTAGATATAATTTTTAAAAATAGTGATGGTTTTTATTATAAAACAAATAATGTAGAATTAACATTTGAACAAAAAGGTAGTGAATACTATATTTATACCTTATATGATGACAATGATGACTATGATTTATTAGTGTATAAAGAATTACAAAGTGACAGTAAATATAATTTTATAGATTTATATAAATGTGACACAATTAATTGTACGTACAAGAGTTGGTCTGGAGATTACATATTATTTTCGGAGCATAATGTTTTAATAGCATATAATTATAAGACAAAGAAAAAGGTTAATATAATTAATGAGTCGTATAATTATGATGAGATTGAGTTAATTGCTGATAGTAAATTAATAGGTTTAATTGTCAAAGATGAAAATGATTTGTTTTTTAAGTTAGATTCTAAAAGTGATAATAATTCGTTAAAGAGTTATTCTGTAAGCGGTAAAGAACTAAACTATTTGTATAATTATGATTGCCTTATCAATTATAATTATAATAGTGGAAATAATACGTATGTAGTTAATATAGTAAATACAGATGGAAGTATTTTTAATCCTAATATTAGTAATATTAAAAGGATAAATAATTCAGATATTTATTATATTCAAATAGATGGTGATGATGATTTTTGGGAACTTTATTATTTGTTCACGAATAAAGATGCGAAGCCTTTGTTAGGTAAGAGGCTAATTTTAGAAAATGAGTACATTATTACTAACGATGGAAATTTAATTGTACCTAATGAGGATTATACTTCTTATGTAACGTACGATTCTAATGGAAAAATCATCTCTACTAGTAAAAAATATAAAGAAATTGGAGCATATACTAAAGAAGGATACATTGGAGTAATTGATACTGATAATTATTTAAAAGTAATTGATATTAACGGTAATATTATGGCAACATTTATAGAAATGAAAGATAATTATGAATTTCATCCAGCATTATCAGGATGGTATAGTGAAAATGGTAAAAACGGAATATATTTAGTCGTTGGAGATAAAAATTACGATGATGATGATACTGGAAAAGGATATGAATTTTATTATATTCCTAGTACTAATGAATCAGGTACAATTGAAACAGAAGGAGTAGGAGGATATGCTAAACCGGTATTATATTTATATCCTAAAAATGATAATACAAAAATTAATGTGACATTTGAGCATCCTTTGTTATTAACAACATCATATCCAAAATATACTACTAGTTGGAATGTAACCACCAATAAAAATGGTGATTTGTATGATGTAGAAAATAATTATTACTATGCACTTTATTGGGAAGAGAAGGGGTCATCCAATGTAAACTTTAGTGAAGGATTTTATGTAACGAAAAATAATGCTATTGATTTCTTGGAAACAAAGTTGTCTATTATTGGATTAAATGCAAAAGAAAGAAATGAATTTATAATGTATTGGCTACCTGTGTTAGAGAAAAACGAAAAAAGTTTAGTATATTTTGAACTTACAGAAGACAGAAATAACTATAATAAATTGTATATTAATCCAACTCCAGATTCACTACTTAGAGTAGCTATTCATATTAAGAAGGTTAACAAAAAAATAAGTATTAAAGAGCAACAACTCCCATCATTTAATAGAAAAGGATTCACTGCTGTGGAATGGGGAGGAGTAATACACTAACATAAAAATAATTAAAAAAATAAAAATATAACAATTGTTATATTTTTTATTTTACGTAGCGTTTACGTCTTTTTTATGAAAAAGTATTTACAAATAGTTATAAAAATAGTATTATAGTGGTAAGAAGTGACATGAAGTGGTAGATTGTGGGTGATTATTGATATGCTAATGGGTGAATATCATCATAATATTGATGATAAAAGTCGTCTAATTATTCCATCAAAGTTTAGAAGTGAACTTGGGGATAGATATGTAATCACTAAGGGACTAGATAAATGTTTATTCATATATTCATATGATGAATGGAATAAAACTATGCATAAAGTTAGTACTCTACAATTTACTAAAAAAAATGTAAGGGCTTTTGAAAGAACTTTCATTGGTGGAGCTTCTTTAAACGAATTCGATAAACAAGGTCGAATTAATATTACC
>CAZDPZ010000023.1:0-16479 GCA_964507635.1 uncultured Clostridium sp. | reverse complement strand
CCAACATATTCACTAGGTGAAATAATATTTGCTAAAACAATTGGTTCTAATATTTTACTAACTAATGTAGGCTGTGGCATTTTAGAAGGACAATCAATATTTATACTTGTACCATCAGTTAAAATAACTTCATAAATTACAGAAGGAGATGTAGCAATAATATCAATATTAAACTCTCTTTCAATTCTTTCTTCTATTATTTCTAAATGTAACATACCTAAAAATCCACATCTAAATCCAAATCCTAAAGCAGTAGACGTTTCAGGTTCAAAAGTAAAACTTGAATCACTTAATTTAAGTTTTTGAAGTGCTTCTTTTAAATTATTATATTTTGTTGATTCAATAGGATAAATTCCTGAAAATACCATTGGTTTCATAGGCTTATAACCAGGCAACGGAATAACATTTTCATTATATGAACAAATAGTGTCTCCTACATTAACTTCTGATATACTTTTTATTGAAGCACTCAAATATCCAACTTCTCCAGCACTTAAAGAACTTCTTTTGCTTTCTTTTGGGGTATGCTTACCAAGTTCTAATACTTCATACTCAGATAATGTATTTAAAAACTTAATCTTATCTCCTATTTTAATACTTCCATCAATAACTCTAATTAATATAATTACCCCTTTATATGCATCAAAATAGCTATCAAAAATCAATGCTCTAAACTTATTTGAATCACTTTTAGGACATGGTACTTTCAAAATAACTTCATCTAATAACTCTTTTACACCCTCTCCTGTTTTACCAGAACACATAATTATATCATTCTTATTAAATCCTAATGTTTCTAATTCTTCACTTACCTTTAAAGTATCAGCATTAGGTAGATCAATTTTATTAATGACAGGTATAATTTTTAAATGAGAATCAAGGGCCAAATAAAGATTAGCCAACGTTTGAGCTTCCACTCCTTGTGTAGCATCCACTACTAATATAGCACCTTCGCATGCTTCTAAACTACGACTAACTTCATAACTAAAATCTACATGACCCGGAGTATCAATTAAATGTAAGATATAATCGTTATACTTAAGTTCTACAGAATTTAATTTAATTGTTATTCCTCTTTCACGTTCTATATCCATCGAATCAAGTATTTGGTCTTTCTTTTCTCTTGAACTTACCGCACCACAAATATCAAGTATCCTATCAGCTAGAGTACTTTTACCATGATCTATATGTGCTATAATACAAAAATTTCTAATATTTTTCATTTCCATAGTAAAAATTGTATCATAATTTTTACTAATAAAAAAGAGCATTTATTTAAATTTTACTCTTATTTATTAATTCTATAGCTTCTTTAGAATTATGATAGTCCTTTACTTCAACTTTTATTCCTTGCAATGTTTTATAATTTTCAAAGAAATTTTTGATTTCATCTAGTACATAATCAGATAAATCATTTAATTCATGAACATTATTATATCTAGGATCTACATCACAAACAGAGATGATTTTTTGATCTTCTCTTCCGTTATCTATTATGTCTAAATATCCTATGACTCTTGATGGTACTATACACCCTGGATAAGTTGGCTCCGTACTTATTACTAGTATATCTAATGCATCATTATCACTTGCTAAAGTGTTATCTATAAAACCATATTCCGCTGGATATCCCATAGCACTATAAAGTACTCTATCTAATTTTATTTTTCCATTTTTAATTTCAAACTTATTTCTACTTCTATAAGGTATTTCAATAACTGCATCTACTATATATTCCATTATTTTTTTCTCCATTATAAATATAATATCATAATAATAATTAATTGTAAAATAAAAAAGATAACTATTTATTATCTTTTTCTTCACTTTTTTTAATCTTAATTGCTTCGCTACCTTTATAGTATCCACACTTAGTACACGCTCTATGAGGAGCAAGTACATTACCACAATTACTACACTTTGTTAATGTTGGCGCATCTTTCTTTAAATGTGTTCTTCTTTGTCTTTTAGCTGTTTTACTAACTCTTCTAAAAGGTAATGCTCCAAATAAAGTAATATCTAATTTCATTTTATCCTCCTTAAATCAAGTTTATTATTTTTTTTCTTGTTGACTACAATATTCTCCCACAAAAATGATTAAATATCAAGTATTATTTAATATTTTAATTAAAAACTGGTAAAATGGCTATTTATTTGGTATAATACTAACTGCTAATTTGAAGGAGATGAAATATAATGAAACTATTAGTAACTTCCTATGATAATACTTTTAATGATCATAGGAACACTGCACAATTAGAAAGAAATATAAAATCAACAAAAAGATTTATGTCTTCTGATAATGCTTTTGCCATTGCAACACCTAGGTCTTATAATAATATTAAAAGAGATATCGATTTATTTGATATTCAATATAATTATTTATTGTGTGATAATGGTAGGATTTTAATGGATTATAAAGGTGATGTTAAATTTTTTATTCCATTCTTTTTGCATACATTGTGCAAAACATTAAAATATTTAGAAAATTGTGGAATATTTAGTTCTATTAAGTTAATAGACATATATGGAAATGAAACAAGATCATATTATTTTGTAACAAAAATATTATGCACAGTAGAAAAAGGAAAATTATCACAATTAAGTAAAATAAAAGATGAATTGAATTTTTTAGAAGTGTGCGGAATAAATAATGGGATTTCACTAGCTGAAAAATCTGATAATGTTGAAAGTATTAATAGCTTAGCTAAAAGAGAAGGATTTAATAAAAATGACATATATACTATAGGTGCTAACAAATCAGATGAAGCGATGCTAAGAGAATTTAATGGTTATAGGGTACCAAATTCTGATAGTATTTTAAATGGTAAAAGAATAAACCAAATATCATCAGTAAATGCTTTAGTTAGAAAATTGGAAAAATAATAATGAAAGTAATTGGAATAGTAGTAGAATATAATCCTTTTCATAATGGACACTTATATCAAATTAAAAAAATTAAAGAAAAATATAAAGATTCTTTAATTATTATTTGTATGAGTTCCATATTTACTCAAAGAGGAAATATTTCTATTATTAATAAGTGGGATAAAACATTAATTGCTTTAAATAATGATATTGATATTGTTCTAGAATTACCATATATCTATGCTACTCAATCAAGTGATATTTTTGCTCATTATGCTATTAAAATATTAAATGAATTTAAAATTGATACATTATGTTTTGGTAGTGAAACAGATGATATAGAATATCTTATTAAAAGTGCTAAAGCACAGAATACTAAGTCTTTTCAAAATAGTGTAAAAGAATACATGAGTGAAGGAATAAACTACCCTACTGCTTTAAATAAGGCTTTAAAAAGTACTATTAATTATGAAATTAAAGAACCTAATTTATTATTAGCTTTAAGTTATATAAAAGAAATAATTAATAATAAATATAATATAGAATTATTTAATATTAAAAGAACTTCCAATTATCATGATAATATTTCTAATGATAATATAGTATCTTCTTCCAATATAAGAAACAAATTATTAAATAATACCGATTATAAAAACGAAGTTCCAATAGAAGTATATAATATTTTAAAAAATAAAACATTTAACAATAAATATTATGAATATTTAAAGTATAAAATTATTTCAGAAAATAGTTTAGAAAAATATCTTGATGTAGATGAAGGATTAAATAAAAGGATCAAAACTGCTATAACAAAATCAAATTCTTTAGATGAATTAATATTAAATATAAAAACTAAAAGATATACTTATAATAAAATATCTAGAATGTTATGTCACATATTATGTTCTTTAACAAAAGAAGAAAATAATAATACAAAGAATCTTGAATATATTAGAATATTAGGATTTAGTAAAAATGGTCAAAAATATATAAATAGTATTAAAAAGAATATTAGTATTCCAATATTAAATAAATATGATACTAAATATAATGCTCTAAATATAGAAAAAAGAGCTACTAATGTATATTCTATTATTTATGAAGATATTATAAATGAAGAAACTAAAAATAAACCAATAAAAAAGGATAACTAATTATCCTTTTTTATGCTTCATACCAATTCTTTCCATATTCTATTTCTACTTTTAAGGGAACAGATAGTTTATATATGTTTTCCATAGTATCTTTTACTAAATTAATAATAGTATCTAATTCATTATCTGGAACTTCAAATATTAATTCATCATGAACTTGAAGAATCATTTTAGTTTTATAATTATTTTTATTAAGTTCATTATATATTTTTATCATAGCTAATTTGATTATATCTGCACTAGATCCTTGTATTGGAGCATTTAAAGCAATTCTTTCTCCCATTTGTCTTATCATATAATTAGTATTATGTATTTCATCTATTACTCTTTTTCTTCCGAATATTGTTCTTACATATCCATCCTTCTTAGCACTTTCAACTATATTTTTCATATAATCATTTACTTCAGGATAAAGTGCTAAATATTTATCTATATATTGTTTAGCTTCATTAAATGATATATCTAAGTTTTCACCTAGTCCAAATCCACTTATACCATATACTATTCCAAATATGACTGCTTTAGCAGCTCTTCTTTGATTTTTAGTTACATTTTCTTCATTAACATTAAATATATCACTAGCTACATGAGTATGTATATCCTCATTATTTATAAAAGCTTGTTTTAAGCTTTTAGCATCACTTATATGAGCTAAAACTCTTAATTCTATTTGAGAATAATCACTAGATAATAAATAGGAGTTCTTTTCACTTATGAATGACTTTCTAATCATTCTTCCTTCTTCACTTCTAACTGGTATATTTTGTAAATTAGGTTCTATTGAAGATAATCTTCCGGTACGTGTACCTGTTTGTTTGTATATAGTATGTACTTTTCCATCATCATGTATATATTCATCATAACCATCTAAATATGTTCCTACTAATTTTGAAAGATTTCTATATTCTAAAATTTCATTAATAATTGGGTGGACTTGAGAATATTTAACTAATACATCATGAGAAGTAGATGATTCCTTCTTTCCTTTACCTCTTTTGAGACCTAATTTATCAAATAAAATAGTCGATAATTGCTTGGGAGATGATATATTAAATTCTTCTCCAGCATAATTATATATTGTATTAGATATATTTTCTAATCTAACATTAAATTCATCCTTTAATGAGTTAATTATATCTTTATCTACTGTTATTCCTTCAATCTCCATACTAGAAAGTACTCTTATTAAAGGATGCTCAATATTCTTATATAAATCCATTAATTCTTCGTTTATTAATTTTTTATTAAATTCTTCATAAGTATTATATAAAAATATAGACTTAGTAACTATAGATTTTGATTTATCTTCCATAGTATAATTATTTTTCTTTATATACATCATATCATAAAAAGGTATTTCATAGTTAAATGTGCTAGCTAAATAAGATACATCATCTTTAGTATTATAATTAAGTAAATAACTAGCTATCATAGTATCAAATTCACTATTAGTATCAATATTTAGTTTGTTAAGTAATACTATGTTTTTTTTAAGATCAAATGTAACTTTAGAATTTTTAAATAATTTTTGATTTAGTATTATAGCTGGTAAATCAAAATAATATGATTCTTTACCATTATAGATTGATGCTCCTATAATATTAGAATTATGATAATTCGTTCCGTCACATTCTATGTATACACTATATTCACCTTCTATATTGATAATACCTTTAACTAATTTATACTCATTATTATTTTCTTTTTTTGGTGAAATATTATCTATATTTTTAAGAAATGAATTAAATTCAAGTTCTTTGTATATCTCTATTAATTTATCTTTATTTGGTGATAAATACTTTATATCATCAAAAGTATAATTAAAATCTATATCTTTAAATATAGTAGCTAATTTGTATGAAAAATAAGCGTTGTCCTTATCATTTATTAATTTTTCTTTAAGTTTCCCTTTAATATCATCAATATTGTTATATACATTATCTAATGAACCATATTTTTGTAATAAAGTAAGAGCTGTTTTTTCACCTATTCCTTTAACACCAGGTATATTATCAGATGAATCACCCATTAATGATTTTAAATCAATCATTTTAATAGGAGCAATACCATAAGATTCAAAAAACGATTTGTTATTCATCATTTCATATCCACTTTGTTTTAAAAGTTTAACATCAATCCCCTCACTTATAAGCTGTAATAAGTCTTTATCACTACTTATAATAGTAGCATTATATTTTGAATCATTATCAACCATTTTTGCAAAAGAACCAATTATGTCATCAGCTTCATAATTATCACATTCAATATATTTAATTCCCATATAAGTAATTATTTCTTTAGCTATAGGGAATTGTTCTTTTAATTCTTTTGGCGTTTCAATTCTACCATCTTTATAATTTTTATATAAATCTTTTCTAAAGTTTTTTCCTGTATCAAAAGCAACCATTATATATTCGGGATTCTCTTCATTAATAATTTTGTTAATCATATTAACAAATCCAAACAATGCATTTGTTGGGAATCCTTTAGTATTATTCATAAAGTTTCCCTTATACGCTGTAGCATAATAACCTCTAAATAATAAGTTATTTCCATCTATTAATATAACTTTTTTTTTCATACACTCATCCTTTATTATTATATTTTATATGTTTCATTTTATATAAACTATTTAAAATAATGTCCAATGACATTATTTATTCTTTTTAATTTCATAATTGCTATATTCTTCAAGCATTGACCTGTTAACCTCTCTACCAAATCCAACAATTTGAACCATAGCATAAACTTCTTCATCAATTTTATATATTGATGTTCCAGTGTATGTTTTATTCGCAAAAGCATTATTTTCATAGTAATCCGATTCTGTTAAAAAATATAATACTTCTTTATCTAGAAATTTGTCATTTAACGTTCCGGATGAAACATAATTTTTATAATCATTCTCACCATAAGAAATTTTTGTACTATCACTTTGAATTGAAGCTAATTTATCTATAGAAGAACCATTAATATAATTAAGACTATAATCTATTATTAAAGTCCCTGAAGAATTAGTTTCATACACTTCTACAGTTTGGTAATCACTATATGATTCTCTAAATACGGAAGGCACCGAAATATTTAATTTATACTCATCAGTATTTTTTATGTTAATTGAAATAAACCCGTTCAATTTACCATTACTTATAGACATGACTTTAGGAATATCTTTATTTTTTTCTACTTCAAAATTAAAAAGTTTATTTAAATTTTCATCAGATATTAACTTATATGTAGTAATACTATATGTTATAAAAGTTTTTGCATCAATTGGTGCTATAGCATAATATAAAATTTCATAATTATTATCATATAACAAATAAGCTACAATATATGTAAATTTTACTCCTGAATCAGTTGTAATTACTATTTCATCACTGATTTTTTTATCTTTATTTTGATAATTGCTTAAATATCCTTCTACTTCTTTAAAATATTCATTAGTATTATTAAATTCAGCAAAACTTATTGAGATATAATAATTATCAGAATTTTCATCATTTTTAATATTTGAATATACATAACTTTTACCTTCATATACAAAATCAGAAGGAACATTAAAAATATATTTAGTATTTTGATTATATAATTCAATATTTGAATAATTATTAATTAATATATATTCTTTTATATTATAAGGATTAAAAACTAAGTTGTTATCATTACCATCATACCTCTTTTTAATAATACTTAGTGTTATCATTAATGCTATTATTAATGCAAAACCTAATATATAAAATAAATTTTTTTTATTGATTCCTGATTTATCGTTCATAATATCAACCTTCCTTATACTAAGATTATAACATAAGTTACTTAAAATACAATCATTTATATAATGATTTCATCACTGATACTATTTTTTTTAGAAACTAATATTTCTATTTTTTTATTTATTATGTTTCTATTTACATTATATGCTTCTTCATAAGTGTTATCATCTTCACTTATATGCATAAGTTCAATATATTTTGTATTATCCCCAATGAAAATACTTAAATACTTAGCACAATCTTCATTAGATAAATGGCCTTCATCCCCAATATTTCTTATTTTTGTATATTCATCTTTTTTACCATTCATTTCCATTTCAACATTATGATTAGATTCTATTAAATAAACATTCTTATTTTTTAATAATTCGTGGTATCTTGAATGAATCATTCCTGTATCTGTTATATATACAAGAGATTCATTATTTGATTCAAATATAAAACCAAATCCCTTTTTATCATGTGAGATAGGTATTTTTGTTAACTTAATTCCCATAATATTATCTAATTCATCAAATAAATAATAAGTACTTAAGAATTCTTTTTTAGAGTATTCATTAAACGTATCAAAAGAAATATATATTGGTATATTATTTATTCTATTTATAGTATGAACAGACTTTATATGGTCAGTGTGAGCATGTGTCACTATTAAAAAATTAATGTCATGAATATTAACATTTATACTTTCTAGTTTACTTAACATATCTTTATAAGTAAAACCAGCATCAATTAAAAATTTTATATTATTAAGTTCTACATACGTTGAATTTCCAGCACTAGAACTACCTAAAACTACTACTTTCATATTATTCCTCATAATCAAATAAGCTTAATTGAGAACTTTCAGGTAAGCCCTTTAGTATTCCCATAGATCTCATTTTATCAATAAGAGTTTGAGATACTTTACCTCTATTTTGTAAATCTTCTATACTTACAAAAGGTCGTTTATTTCTTTCTTCTACAATATTTTTAGCACATGCTTCCCCCAGTGAAGGTAAACTTATAAATGGAGGAATTAGCCCCTTATTATCATTTGAAACTTTAAACATTACAGCTTCACTATTATTTAAATCTATTGGTTCAAAATGAAATCCACGTTCATACATTTCATTAGCCACAAGAAGAGTATCATAAACAGCTTCATCTTTTTGTTTCTTTTCAGACTTTTCTTTTTCATCTATTTCTTTTAGTAAATCTTTTATAGCTTGTTTACCTTTAATCATAGTTTCAATATCAAAATCACTCTTTCTTATTGAAAATATTACTCTATAATAATATATTGGATAATAAACTTTAAACCAAGCTACCCTAAATCCATTTATAACATAAGCTGCTGCATGAGCTTTGGGAAACATATATTTTATTTTTTCACAACAGCCAATATACCATTCGGGTACATTATTTTCTCTTAATATTTTAGAATAACCAACCCAAGTTTCAGGATCTTTAGCAACTTTTCCTTTACGTATAAATTCACTAATTTTAAATGATTGTTGACTTTCAATTCCATATTTAATTAGTGAAACCATAATATCATCTCTACACCCTATAACATCTTTAAATTCACATATTCCTTTTTTAATAACTTCTTGTGCATTTCCAAGCCAAACATCAGTTCCATGTGAAAGTCCTGATATTTTAATAAGTTCAGCAAATGTTTTAGGACGTGTATCTTCTAACATTTGCATTACAAATTTAGTTCCAAATTCAGGTACTCCAAGAGAACCAACAGTAGTATTAACTTGCTCTTCTTTTAAATTTAATGCACTTAAATCTGAAAATAATGTCATTACCTTTTTATCATCTAAAGGTATGTCATAAATATTAATATTAGTATCATCACATAAATATTTAAGTACTGTTGGGTCATCATGACCTAATATATCTAATTTTAATACATTTTCTTCAATATCATGAAATTCAAAATGTGTAGTAAGCCATTCTGCTTCCATGTTTTCTGCAGGTTTTTGATATGGAGTAAAATCAAATACCTCTTTATAATTAGGTATTACTATTATTCCACCTGGATGTTGTCCTGTAGTTCTTTTAATACCAGTTATATTTTGAGCTAATCTTTCAATCTCTGGTCTTCTTAATGTTTTTCCTTTATCTTCCATATATTTTAAAACAAATCCATAAGCAGTTTTTTCAGCTATTGTTGTTACTGTTCCAGCACGATAAACATATTCATTACCGAATAGTACTCTAGTATATTTATGAGCTTCTGCTTGAAACTCACCTGAAAAATTAAGATCTATATCTGGTGTTTTTTCAGCTTTAAAACCTAAAAAAGTTTGAAAAGGAATATTTTGTCCTTGTTTCTTCATCATTGTTCCACATTCACATTTTAAGTCAGGGATATCAAAACCACTATCATAAATAGATTCTAGTTTCTCATTATTTATTTCAAATAAACATTTATGACAATTTGGACAAATATAATGAGGTGGAAGAGGATTTACTTCTGTTATATTCATAAATGTTGCTACTAAAGATGAACCAACGCTTCCTCTAGATCCTACAATATACCCCGCTTCATTAGAATGTTTAACTAATTTCTGAGCTATTAAATAAATAACATCATATTGTCCACCAATTATACCATTAAGCTCTGTTTCAAGTCTATCTTCAATTATTTTAGGTAGATTTTCTCCATATAATTTGTGTGCTGTGTCATATACAATACTCTTCATTTCTTCAGCTGAATTTTCCATTTTAGGAGCACATAGCCCTGGCTTTATAATTTCTACATTTTCGATCATATCAGCTATTTTATTTGTATTAGTAACTACTATTTCATAACATTTATCTTGATCTATAAAATCAAAACACTTTAACATTTCTTCAGTATTCATTAAATATGCATTGGGAATAGTTTTAATGTCACTTTTAAATAATGGATGAAGCCCTCCTCCAGGCTGTTTTTGAGCTATTAATATTTCTCTATATATATTATCACTTGGATCTAATGTATGTACGTCTCCTGTAGCACAAGTAATTTTTCCAATACTATCAGCTAATCTAATTATTTTTTTAATAGTTTCCTTTAATTCAAACATATTAGAAAAATCTCCCATTTCAACTAAATGAGTTAATATAGATGGAGGATTTACTTCAATAAAGTCATAATAACTCATTACATTTATTACATCTTCATCACTCTTACTTTTAGCAGCACTAAATACTTCTCCATTATAACATCCAGATCCAATAATTAATCCTTCTCTATATTTAGATAGTTCACTTTTAGGCATTCTAGCACCCTTATAAAAATAAGTAGTGTTAGCATAACTAATTATCTTAAATAAATTTTTTAATCCAATATTATTTTTAACAAGAACTGTAGAATGATATGGTCTTGATGTTTTCATTACATTATCTAAATTAATTAATTTCTTTAAATCACTTATTACTTCGTAATTTGATCCTATATTTTCAATCATTTTATAATATATTTTGCCAGTTGCTAAAGCATCATAGTCTGCTCTATGGTGAGCATTTTCATCAAATTCAATTTTATATCTTTTAACTAGAGTACTTAAATCATGTTTTCTTTCATTTGGATTAATTGCTCTGCTCATTTCTAGTGTATCAATAACAGAATTCTTAAACTCTCCTAAATTATATTTTTGATAGCAATATTTAATAAATGAGACATCAAACCTTGCATTATGAGCAATCATAGGTTTATCTTTAAAATACTCTTTAAAACGCTTAAAAACTTTCTCTTCCGTGTCTTTTCCTTCTAACATTTCATCAGTAATATTAGTAACATTGATTATTTCATTTCTTAATTTACATCCTGGATTAATAAGTTCATCAAATTTACTTATTACTTCTCCATTCTTTATAGTAACAGCACCTATTTCAATAATAGAATCTCCAGCGAATGCATTAAAACCAGTTGTTTCAAAATCAAATACCACTATTTCATCATATAGTGATGCATCAGATTCATTTGTAATTATATTAACTTCATCATCAACAATAGATAATTCACAACCAAATAATATTTTTAAATCTCCCTTTTCTTTATATAGTTTTGGAAATACTTGAATACTATTCTTATCAGTTACAGCAACAGCACTCATACCAAAGTCATTTACTTTCTTTAATAGTTTTTTATATGGTATTAGCCCATCCATTTGACTCATATTAGTATGTAAATGTAACTCTACTCTTTTAACTTCTGCATTGTCAGCTCTATGCTCTTTTTTTCTATTATAAGTTTCTATATCATTTACATTAAAATTATAATCATTATTTCGAGTATCAAACTTAACACTACCTTTAAATTTATACCATTGTCCACTTTTAATATTATCTAAATAATATAACATTTCTTCTTGTTTCTTAGTAAATATATTAGCAATAATACTATCAGTATAATCACTAATTTTTAAATTAATTATATGCCAACCACTTTGAGTACTTCTAGAATCTATACCAAACACAAATGCAATTAAAATAACATTATCTTCATTAGTAATTAAATTAACTATTTTCTCACTTTCCCCAGTAATAGCATTCCCCTTAATTATCTTTTTAGTTGCTTTATTATCAATTACTTCTCCCATAGCTAACAATTCTTTTTTAAACACTTCTCTAGCTTCTTCATTTATTTGAACACTTACTTCTACATCATCAAATCCCATATCACTTAAAAATATTATTATCTTTTCTTCTAAAGATTCTATTTTATTTTTTTCAGCAGAGTTTAGCACTTCAAAAGTTATTTTATTATTTTCAAAAGTTATTTTATCCCTTTCAATACATTCTAACATAGGACATTTACTAACTAATATATCAAAATAATAATCAAAATATTCCTTAAACAATAAACTGTTATTTTTAATAATAAATTTATAATATACTTTATCAGCACCTTTTAGATTGGATCCTTTATCACAAAGTTCTTTAAATACATTAATTGGAATCAAGTATTCATTTTCAATAACAACTCTCATTCTATTTTTCTTTTTATCTAAAAGTACTTCTTTTAAAGAAGCATTTTCAAAAAAACTTGTATAATCTATATTAAATAAAATAGCATTAAAAAATCTAACAAGCTTGTTATCTTTCACTTTCCTCACCTACTATAATTATACAATAATAAATAATTATATCAACATTATTTTACATAAATTTATTCAAAAAAATTTTTATTATCATTAAATATTTTATAATATGATTTCATATTTTCTAATTCATACCATTCTTTAGTAACAACTGGATTTGAATCTAAATCATATATTAATGCTTCTTTAATTGACAATAAGAATGGACTGTGAGTAGATATTATAAATTGACAATTATAAAATCTAACTGACTCTAAAATAAACTTAGCCAATTTTTCTTGATTAGAAGCACTTAAACTATTCTCAGGTTCATCTAGTATATATAAAGAATTATCTTTAATTTCATTTTCAAAATACATTAAAGCTGTTTCACCATTTGATTCAAGTATAATATCATTCTTTCTTAATTTTTCTCTTACATAACTAGACATTGTTTTTTTTCTAGCATTTTCCATTTCTTTTAGACGCGAATATTCTGTTATATTTTTAACTGATGTATATTTATTTTCTAAATATTCTTGAGATAAATAATCTTTTCTTCTATCAATATTACTATTTATATTTTTCATATCAATTAAATAATTAAAAACATCATTACTAGATATGGACTTTATTTCTGAGGGTATATTTTTTGAATAAAAATACTCAGATAATTTAACATATGAACTAAATATTTCACCATTTATGAAGTTATTATTCTTTTTTGATTCTAATGCTTCAGAAATGATATTTAATATTGTACTTTTTCCACTTCCATTTTCACCATAAAACATAGTTATATCTTTAAACTTAATATTAACTAATCCTTTATTTGGAAATAACATAAATGGATAATAACTGTTAAAATATGTTCTTGTTTCTCTTTTTATAAAATCTATTTCATCATTTTCATTTAATAATTTAAATTCTCGTAAATAAATCATATTATCTCCTAGAAGTATTATATATGTTTAGAAGTTATAAGTAAACAAAAACTGAAATATATTCAGTTTCTATTGTTTTTCTTTCATATGTGGGAAAAGTATTACTTCTCTTATGGTTTCTTGATTTGCTACTAACATAACAAGTCTATCAATTCCCATTCCCATTCCACCAGTAGGAGGAAGCCCGTATTCTAATGCTTCTACATAATCTGTATCCATATCATTTGCTTCATCATTACCAGCTTCTTGCTCTTTAACTTGAGCTTCAAATCTTTGTCTTTGATCAATAGGATCATTAAGCTCACTAAATGCATTAGCATACTCACTACCTATAATAAATAGTTCAAATCTATATGTAAATCTTGGATCATCTTCTCTTTTCTTAGCAAGAGGACTTATTTCAATTGGATAATCAATTACAAATGTTGGTTCGATAATATCTTCTTCACAATATTTATCAAAGAAAGCTTCTAATATATGTCCATATCCAAAATGTTCTTCTACTTCAATATCATGCTCAATAGCTAATTTTTTAGCATCTTCAAAAGACATTTTCTTATCAAAATCTACTCCACACATTTTTCTAATATAATCAGTATATCTTATTACTCTAAATGGTTTACTAAAATCTAAATCATGTCCTTTATAACTAATTTGAAGTGTCCCTCTAACATTACTAATTACTTCTTTAATAATGCCTTCAGTTAACTCCATCATACCTTGTAAATCAGAATATGCTTTATATACTTCAATAGTAGTAAATTCTGGATTATGATTTCTATCCATTCCTTCATTTCTAAATAATCTTCCTATTTCATATACAGCATCCATTCCACCAACAATTAATCTCTTTAAATGTAATTCTGTTGCTATTCTTAAATACATATCAATATTTAAAGAATTATGATGAGTAATAAATGGTTTAGCATTAGCTCCTCCTCTAATAGTTCCTAAAATTGGAGTTTCAACTTCAATATAACCTTTTGTATCTAAATAGTTTTGAATTGTTCTAATAATTTTAGGTCTCATAAATGCAATAGTACGTGCTTCATCATTCATTATTAAGTCAACATATCTTCTCCTAAATCTTTCTTCAACATCTGTCATACCATGGAATTTCTCAGGTAGTGGACGTAAAGATTTAGAAAGATGAGTATATTTAATTGCTTTAATTGATAATTCTCCAGTATGTGTTTTCATTACAACACCTGTAATTCCAACTATATCTCCAATATCATTTTTATCAAAAATATAGTACATATCTTCACCTATGTTATCAATTTTAACATATATTTGGATTTGACCATACTTATCTTGAATATGCATAAATCCTGCTTTACCTTTAACTCTTTTAGTCATAATACGTCCAGCTATGGTAACTTCAATATTTTTTTCCTCTAACTCTTCCTTTGTTAGAGAATCATACTTTTCTTTAATATCTTTTGAGTTAGATGTAACATCAAATCTTGATCCATATGGGTCTACTCCTCTAGATTTAAAATCCTCTAACTTTTCTCTTCTTATTCTTTCTTGATCATTTAATTCATTATTCATTTTATTTCTCCTTATTTAATCTCTCACTTTTATGTGAGTTTCTCTTAATTGTGATTCAAATACTTCATTAGGGCATCCCATTAATGCATCGCATCCATTAGCTGCCATAGGAAATGCTACCATTTCGCGAATATTTTCTTCATCTTTAAGGCTCATTAATATTCTATCTATACCAGGAGCCATTCCAGCATGTGGAGGTGCTCCATATTGAAATGCATTATATAGTGCTGGAAACTTACTTTCAACAACACTCTCATCATAACCTGCTATTTCAAAAGCACGTTTAAGTATTATAAGATTATGATTTCTTTCTCCACCACTAGCCATTTCTAACCCGTTGCATACGAAGTCATATTGACAAGCTACTATTTCATCAGTCTTATAATTGTTTAGTGCATCAAGTCCACCATTAGGCATACTAAATGGATTATGAGTAAAATCATATTTACCTTCTTCTTCATTCCATTCATACATTGGAAAATCAACTATAATACAAAATTCATATTTACTTTTATCTATTAAGTTCAATTCATTAGCTACTCTTAATCTTAAGTTTCCACAAACTTTGTCAAACTTTTCTCCCTTATTTCCACTAATTATAAATAAAACATTATTATCTTTGATTTCAAATTTTTTAATAAGTTCATTCTTTTCATTATCACTTAACAATTTACTAAATGAACCCGTCAATCCATTATTTTCTAGTTTCATATATCCTAAAGCAATTGCTCCTAGTGATTTATAGTCACTTTCTAAATGCTTATACCATGAATTTGATTTATCACATTCATTTACTTTAAAACATTTAACTGTCTTATCTTTAAATATTGTAGATTCATTTTTACTTAGTATTTCATTTATATTTTCAATAGTAAAATTTATTCTTAAATCTGGTTTATCACTTCCATATTTTTCCATAGATTCTTTATAAGGAATTCTTCTAAATGGAATAGATGACACTTCTTTATTACCAAATTTTTTAAAAGTATCATAAAACACTTTTTGGCCTACTTCGAATACATCTTCTTGAGTAGCAAAACTCATTTCAAAATCTAATTGATAAAATTCACCATATAATCTATCACTTCTAGCATCTTCGTCTCTAAAACAAGGAGCTATTTGA
>CAZDPZ010000022.1:15460-16503 GCA_964507635.1 uncultured Clostridium sp. | reverse complement strand
CTTTAGTTACTGTTAAGGATAGTGATACTAATACAACAACTATGGTAAATGGAGCTATAGCATCAACAGAGCCAATAGTATTAACAAAAACAAATCTTACTAGTGGTGAAGTTTATAAAAAAATGATAGCTTTACTTCCAAAAGGATATGAAAAAGTTGAATTATTTGATTTATCATTAGGTGAAGCTGATCCTTCTGGTGTATTAGATGTTTATCTAGTATTAGGGTCAAAATATGCTAATAAAGAAGTTAAAGTTACGCATTTACCTTCCGGAGCTACTGAATCTGAAGTATTTAAAACTACTGTTAATGCAAATGGTGTTGCAAAAGTAAGCGTTACTTCATTATCACCATTCTTAGTATCAATAGCATCATCTAATCCACAAACTTATGATGGAATAACAAATGTTGTTATAATTGGTATTATTTCATTAATAGTATTAATTACATGTTTAGTAAGTTTTAAACAAAAGAAAAGTTTTAATTAATAATTAAAAAGAAAGTAGGTAATTCTACTTTTTTCATTGTTATGATATAATTTACTAGGAGGGAAGTAGAATGATAAATATTGTATTATTTGAACCTGAAATACCACAAAATACTGGTAATATTATGAGAACTTGTGTAGCAAGTAATAGTATTTTACATTTAATAAAGCCACTTGGTTTTAAATTAGATGAGAATAGTATTAAAAGGTGTGGAGTAAATTATATAGATAATTGTAAATATTTTGTATACGAAAATATAGAAGAATTTTTTAGTAAGAATAAAGGTGAATATTATTTTTTAACTAGATATGGTCATCGTCCTCATGATAGTTTTGATTATAGTGATAAATCAAAAAATTATTATTTCTTTTTTGGAAAAGAATCTACTGGAATTCCACCAAAAATATTAAAGCCTTATATGGATTCATGTATGAGGATACCAATGAGTGATAAAGTTAGAGCACTTAATTTATCTAATACTGTGGCTATTATGGTATATGAAGCATTAAGACAACAAAGCTATCCAAATCTTTTATTTGATGAACCACATAAAAG
>CAZDPZ010000022.1:0-15450 GCA_964507635.1 uncultured Clostridium sp. | reverse complement strand
TTTTTAGAGGTAGTAAAATATGCTGATATAACTCAATAGAGGAGAGTGCTACCCTTACAAGGTGGAAGTTGCGGGTTCGAGTCCCTCTATCAGTACCATATGGCTCATTAGTTTAATGGTTAAAATATTTGGCTGTCGCCCAGAAGATAAGGGTTCGATTCCCTTATGAGTCGCCATAAAAGTAAAAAATATATAGAGGAGAGTTAATATGGCACTAACTAAAACTAATTTTGTAGAATATTCTAAATGTGATAGATTTGTTGCTTTAGAACAAATTAGAAAAGATAAATTATCTTCTAAAATGTCTATTCTTGAATATAAAAAAGAAAGCGAAAGTGAGGAAGTTAGAGAATTATTAACTTCTATGTTTGAAAGTAGTGATGAAGGTGATATTGATTTAACTGAAAAAATTGATATTCAACTTGAATCCATGATGGGATTTTATAAAGAAGTTGAACTTGAATCTGCTAGAGTAGCTAAAAAATTATTTAAAGGATCTTTTACTTTTTCTGAAGAAACATACAATCAAGAATCTTTTGATTATATTCATAATGGAATAAGATATTTATGTTATGTCGATATATATAATGAAGAAGATAAAAACAATATAAATATTATAGAAGTTAAATCCACTACTAGTAGAAATTATTTATCGTTAGAATATTGGGAAGATTTGAAAGATAAAAAGTCAATGTTTGTAAAAGAAAATGGTATATATCATTTAAATTATCCTCAAAGTGATAATGAGAAACTAAATAAGAAATTTAATGAAAGAATGAGTAAATTATATGATAGATTTTCATCTCAAGGAAAATATATTTATGATTTAGCTATACAAAGACATATTATTGAAGGTGATTTAAAAGCTCATAATAGAAATATTAATGTTAATTATTATTTGGCTGTTTTAAATCATAAGTATGTATATGATGGATATAGAGAAGATAATAAAAGAATATATAATACTATTGATGGAGAAGACATTGTATCTTTTTTCAATATGAATGATATAACTAAAAATTATCAAGATAAAATTAGAACAATAAGGGATAAAATAGAAGATAATATATATAATCCTAATACTAATCCATGTAATGTTGGAATATATTGTGATATAAAGGGACGTACATGTTGTAGATATAAAGAAATATGTTTTAAGAATGTTCCTCATTATAATGCAAGTTATAATTATATAGGATTTAAAGATAATGTCGGATTTACTGAAAATAAATATAATAAATATGATTTAATAAATATGGGATATTATAAATTAGATGATATTCCATATGAATGGATAAGTAAGTATCCCAATATGATGATTGAAAGAGATTGTTATGATAATGACAAAGTATATGTAGATAAAGAAAAGATTAAAAAGGGAATAGATACTATTAAGTATCCAATATATCATCTTGATTTTGAAAGTTTTCCTTGTCCTATGCCAAGATTTAGAGGAGAGAAACCTTATAGTCAATCTTGCTTTGAATTTTCACTTCATATTGAGCATTCTCCTGGAGAATGTGATAATGATGAAGATAATTATGTATTCTTAGCTGAAACTCTTAATGATGAGCGTGAAAATATGGTTAAAGAGATTGTTAATAGAATAGATGGTAATAATGGAACTATGTTGGCTCAAAATGTTACTTTTGAAAGGACAAGATTAAAAGAATTAGCGGAAATATTTCCTGAATATAGAACTGAGTTATTAAATATAGTTGAAAACTCTACAGACTTATTATATTTTTTAAAAACGAATTCTAAGCTATATGAATCTTTAGGATTTGAAATGGGAAGGTGTAATAATATAAATTTTTATAATAAAGATCAATCTGGAAGCTATTCAATTAAAAAAACATTACCTGTATTATCTAATTTAAGTTATAAAAATTTAGAAGTTAAGAATGGAACAGAAGCACTAGTCACATATTCTAAGTATGATGATATGTCTGAATATGATTTGCAAAGGGCTAAGAAGGCTCTAAGAATATATTGTAAACAAGATACATGGGCTATGGTAGTAATATTAGATGCTCTTAGAAATCTTGTAAAATGAATGTAAAAATTTTTGTATAATTATTGTATAGATTTTTTGATTTGTATATACTATTATCATAGGAGATGAAGAGTGTGATATATCCATCAATAGATAAGTTACTTAATATAATTGATTCAAAGTATAAACTAGTTCATATAGTAGCTGATAGAGCTAAAATAATGAAACAGTATCATCATTTTCAAATGGATGAGAGTGAATATGTTTCTACAAAAGAAATAGGAAGAGCACTTGAAGAAGTAGAAAAAGGACTTATTACTATTAAAAATAATTAATATGTTTTTTAAAGAATAATAAATGTTATTCTTTTTTTTGCTTATGACTAGATATTTTTGTATATTTATAGTATAATACTAATAACATTTAACTTTTAAAGGAGTGATTAATATGAGTAAAATTAATATTTTAAGTTTAGGTGGTTTAAATGAGAATGGAAAAAATTTATATGTAATAAAAGTAGAAGAAAAAATACTTGTTTTTGATTGTGGAATGAAATATGTTCCAGATAATGTATATGGGGTAGATTATGTTATTCCTAATTTTTCATATTTAACTGAGCATGAAAAAGATATAGTAGGAGTTTTTATTTCACACCCTCATAGAGAAAATATGGGTTCATTAACAGATTTATTAAAGTTATTACCAAATATAAATGTATATGCTAGTGAATATACTAGTGAAATTATTAAACAAGAATGTGAAGAAGAAAAAGTAGAAATTAAAAATTTAAATACAATATTAGCACATAAAAAAATTGATTTTAAAGATTTTAGTGTATTTCCATTTAATGTAACACATAGTTGTCCTCAAACATTAGGATTTGCTGTTAATACAAATGATGGAGCTATTGTTTATATGGCAGACTATGTAATAGATCCTACGATGAATGGACATTATGATATGGATTTAGGAAAGTTAGCTTATATTGGTAAACAAGGTGTTCTTTGTTTAATGTGTGAAAGTGTTTTTGCTGAAAAGAAAGGTCATACTAGTCCAAATCATAAATTAGAATCTTTTTTTAAAACTGTTGTTGAAAAAAATAAAGGACGAATTATTTTTACTGTTCTTCCTTTACATATATATACTATTCAAGAAATATTTAATGCTTTAAAAGATGAACAAAGAAAAATAGTTATTATGGGAAAAGAATTACATAATATAGTTTCTATGTCTATTAAAGAAGGATATTTAACTGTTGATGAAAATATGTTAGGTAATTTAACTGATTTAAAATTACCTAATACAATCATTCTAATATGTAATGATAGGGAAACACCTTATTCAAATATTAGTAGAATAATATCTGGAAGAGATAAGTTTATAACTTTAAATGAGAGTGATACTGTATGTTTTGCTGAACCAAGTTATGACGCATATGAAAAGACTATTGTTTCTTTATTAAATACTTTGGCATACTTAGGAGTAAATGTTGAAACTGTTCCTAAAGATAAGAGTGTAAGACATCATGCTTCAAGTGAAGATATAATGTTATTAATTAAATTATTTAATCCTAAATATTATATGCCTATAAAAGGTGAATATAGATACCAAGTTGGAAATGCCGATCTAGCAAGTAAAGTTGGAATAAAAAGCGAAAATATTCTTTTAAAGCAAAATGGAGACATTATTACATTTGAAAATGGAAAGTTAGTTGACAATTTTGAAAAAATATTTGTTGATGATGTTCTTATAGATGGCAAAAGTAGTGAAGATGTAGGAGATTTAGTTCTTAAAGATAGAGAACTATTAAGTAGTAATGGATTAGTATTAATAAGTGCTACATTATCTAAAAAAGATAAAAGTATTATATGTACTCCTAAAGTTGCTACTAAAGGATTTATATATCCCAAGGAAAATATGGAAATAATTGAAGAAATAGAAAGAATAAGTTTAGAAATTATAAATAAAAATACTTTTTCAAGTAAATATGCTGATTATGTAAAAATAAGAAATGATATAAGAGAAGAAGTTGGAACTTATTTATATAAATCAACTGCTTGTAAACCAGTTATATTAACAGTAATACAAGAAATTTAGGAGGAACAATGATATATTTAGATTATTCAGCTACTACACCAGTAGATGATAGAGTACTAGATTCATACATAAAGGTAACAAAAGAATATATTGGAAATGCAAATTCAATACATACTTTAGGATGTAAATCAAAAGAATTATTAATACAAGCCACTAATCAAATAGCTGATATTTTTGGATGTCATCCTAAAGAAATAATATTTACTAGTGGAGCTAGTGAATCAAATACTACTGCTATTAAAGGAGTAGCGTTTAGATACGTTAAAAAAGGAAAACACATTATAACATCAAAGTTAGAGCATAAAAGTATTTTAGAAGTAATGGGTTATTTAAGTAATATTGGATACGATATTGATTTTGTAAATATTCTTCCTAATGGACAAGTTGATTTACATGATTTAGAAAGGCTTATTAGAAACGATACTATTCTTATAAGTATATGTGCTGTAAATTCTGAAACTGGTTATAAACAACCATTAAAAACTATTAGACAAATTATTAATAAAAAGAATCCAGAAGTAATTTTTCATAGTGATTTAACTCAGGCTTTAGGAAAGACTAAGTTCTATTTAAGAGATTTAGATTTAGCTTCTTTCTCTTCACATAAAATATATTCTCCTAAAGGAATAGGAATATTATATAAAAAAAGAGATTTACAAATAGATACATTAATTTATGGTACTACTGAGAATTGTCCTTTTAGAGGAGGAACTCCTGCTTTACCATTAATTGTTTCTTTTGCTAAGGCTATTAGAATTATGAATGAAGAAGAAGATAAGAATATTAAAAAATGTGAAAAGTTAAAAAGTATTTTACTTAAAGGATTAGAAGAGTTTCCAGTACAAATTAATTCTAATGAATTATGTGTACCTCAAATAGTAAATTTAAGTTTATTAAAAATTAAATCAGAGACTTTTGTTCATGCTCTTGAAAAATATGAAGTATATATTTCAACTACAACAGCATGTTCATCTTTACAAGAAAGTACTGTCTTAAATGCTATATCTCATGGTAATAAAGATATATCAACTACATCCATAAGAATAAGTTTATCTCATAAAACTACTATTGAAGAAGTAAATAGTTTCTTAAAAATATTTAAAGAAGTATGGAATCAATTGTTATTAAAATGAAAAAAGTATTATTAATAAAATATGGAGAATTAACAACTAAAAAGGATAATAGAAATTTCTTTATAAAAAAATTAAAAAAGAATATTTTAGATAAATTATCTTCTTTTAATGTTGAAATAAAAGATGATTATTATAGAATGTTTATATATCCAGAAGAAAAAGATATTGATGAAATAATAGAATTATTGAAAAAAATATTTGGGATACATGGGTTAGTAGTTGCTTATATGAATGAAAATATAAATGAAGAAGAAATTAAAAATAGTTCTTTAATTATTATGAAAAACATTAAATTTAAAACATTTAAGATAAATACAAATAGAAGTGATAAAAGTTTTAATATTCATTCAATGGATATGAATAACATAGTCGGGGGATACATTTTAAAAAATATTATTAATATTAATGTAGATGTGCATAATCCAGAAGTCATTTTAAATATTGAAATAAGACATGAGGCTTTTTATATATATTGTGAAACTATTAAATGTTTAGGAGGGTATCCTGTTGGTGCGTTAGGAAGTGCATTACTTATGTTAAGTGGGGGAATTGATTCTCCTGTAGCTGGGTATTTAACTATTAAAAGAGGAGTGGAAATTAATTACATTTATTTTGAAAGTAGACCACATACTAGTATTGAAGCTAGAAACAAAGTAATATCTTTAGCAAGAGTATTAGAAGAATATAATACTAATGGAAAATTATATGTAGTTAATTTTACTAAAATACAAGAATCAATATATAAAAATCTTGATAATGATTATTTAATAACTATTATGAGAAGAATGATGTATAGAATAGCAGAAATAATTGCTAAGAAGAATAAATATTTAGCTATTGTTAATGGAGAGAGCATAGGGCAAGTTGCTTCACAAACTCTTAGTAGTATGATTTGTGTAAATGATGTTACATCATATCCAATATTAAGACCTTTATGTTCATTTGATAAGTTGGAAATAATAGAAATAGCTAAAAAAATTAATACATATGATACATCTATTCTTCCTTATGAAGATTGTTGTACTATATTTGTTCCTAAGCATCCAGTAATTAATCCAAATCTTAAACATATATATGAAGAAGAAAAGAATATTGATTTTGAACCTTTAATTAAAGAAGCAATTGATAATATAGAAATAGTGTCTCTTAAAGAAATTAAAAATGATTTATTATAATTTGTAATATTTTATAAATAACATAACATACTATATAATGGTGAAGCGTATGTTATTAAATAATAAATTTAGTAAAAAAAATAGTTATCTTTATAAAAACAAATGTATAAATACTAGAAATTGTGAATATGAGCAAATTAATGAATATGATAAAGAACGTATAGAAAAAATAACTGATAAAAGTAAAAAAGTGAAATAATTCACTTTTTATTTTGTTCCAAATACTCTATCTCCTGCGTCTCCAAGACCTGGAAGTATATAACATTTTTCGTTTAGACATCTATCAACTTTAGCACAATAGATTTGAACATCTTTATGTTTCTTTTTAATTGCTTGAATTCCTTCTGGACATGCAATTATGCACAATAATTTAATTTTTTTCACATTATCTTTTTTAAGTCTTTCTATTGCTGCGATTGATGAGGCTCCTGTAGCTAACATAGGATCTAATATAAATACCTCTTTTTCATTTATTGATTTAGGAACTTTATAATAATATTCTATTGGTTTAAATGTTTTTTCATCCCTATAAAGTCCTATATGTCCTATTTTAGCATTTGGAATCACATTAAGTATTCCATCTATCATACTCATACCTGCTCTTAATATTGGTAAAAATGCATAATTATTTTCATTTAATTTATAACATTTAGTTTTTTCTAATGGAGTTTGTACTATTGTTTGATATAGTAATGCATCTTTAGTAGCTTCATAGCATAAATATTCTGATATTTCTTTAATTAATTCACGAAATTCTTTTGTTCCTGTATTTTTATCTCTTAATATAGATAATTTATGTTCAATAAGTGGGTGATTTAAAACTATTTCTTTCATTTTTCTTTTGGCAATAATAAGTTAAGAAGTATTCCTATAATTGCAGATAAACTCATTCCTGAAAATGATACTACAAAAGATCCACTTCCTAAAGATATTGAAGCTCCTCCTAATCCTAAAACTAGCATTGTTGATGCTATAATTATATTTCTTGTGTTACTGAAATCTACTTGATTTGAGATTAATACTTTTAAACCATTAATAGATATAAATCCATATAGTAATATTGAAACTCCTCCTAATACTGCACTTGGTATTGATGAAATTATAGCTGTTAACTGTCCTAAGAATCCAAATATAATTGCTATAACTGCTGCAAGTCCAATTACCCATACTGAAGCAACTTTTGTCATTCCAACTACTGATGTATTTTCTCCATAAGTAGTATTAGCAGGACCTCCAATTAATCCAGCAGCAAATGTTGCAAGTCCATCACCCATAAGAGTTTTATCAAGTCCAGGGTCTTCAATTAAATCTTTTCCGATAATTTCACTTAATACTTTGTGGTCTCCAATATGCTCTGACATTGTAGCAAGAGCAACAGGGACAATAGTTAATATAGCTCCAAAATTTGGAGTATAGTTTACAAAAGGTATATAAAAATCTGGAACGGATAAAAATGTTGCGGTTACTATTGCACTATAGTCTACAATTCCAAGACAAATAGATGCCAAGTATCCTGCTACAATTCCCATTAAAAATGGAATAACTTTTAAAAATCCTCTTCCCCTTAAAGCAAGTATTCCTGTTGTTAAGAAAGCAATTAGTGCAACAACAACACTTTTCCAATTAACGATTTGTTCATTTAATCCTATTGAATTTATTGCACTAGGTGCTAGGGATAGTCCAATAATCATTATCATCGGCCCTACAACAACTGGTGGAAGTAATTTATTAAGCCATTTATTACCAGTTCTTTTAAGTATTAACGCAACAATAGCATATACTAATCCAACAGCCATTATAGCGGTAAATATGCTTGCTTTACCACTTTTAGCGAATCCAACTATCATAGGTGTAATAAATGCAAATGAACTACCTAAGTATACTGGGCTTTTTCCTTTAGTGCATACAATATAGATTAGAGTACCAATTCCTGAAGATATTAGTGCTACAGGGATAGAAAGTACATTTTCTCCACAGGCACTATTTACAAGCATAGGAACTAACACTGTAGCTCCAAACATAGCAAATACATGTTGAATAGATAAAGCTATCCATTTAGGAATTGGTGGAATGTCATTAACATCAAGAATCATTTTGTTTTTTTTCATAAATCCTCCTTTTCAAAAAACAAAAAAGTAGATATAAAAAAACTATCAAGAAATGATAGTTTTAAATGAATAATTAAAGAAAATATTATTTATATTTTTTAATGCTACACTTTTTTTGCAATTAGATAATATATTCTTCATATAATCTACCTCAAAAGAATAATAACACAATAGTTGTAATATTGCAAACATTTTTTAATAAATGTAAAAGTGTTTTCATTTATAATAATTTTTGTTATAATATGTTTTAGAAAGAAGGAATTTATGAAAATAGTAAGCGTAAATGCAGGTAGTTCATCATTAAAATTTACTTTAATAGAATTACCAGAAGAAAAAGTAATAATAAGTGGAACATTTGAAAAAATTGGATTAGATGGTAGTTTTTATACAATAAAATATAATGGAGAAAAAATTAGAAAAGAATCTCCTATGAAAGATCATACTGTAGCAGTTAAAATATTATTAGATGAGTTAATTAATTATAAAGTTATTTCATCTTATAATGAAATAGATGGAGTAGGACATAGACTTGTTCATGGAGGAATGGAATACACAGATAGTATCATAATTGATGATAATGTTTTAAAAACAGTAGAAGAATTAATTCCTTTAGCACCACTTCATAATCCAGCAAATTTAATTGGAGTTAGAAGTTTTAAAGAAGTGTTGCCAGAAGTTCCTATGGTAGCTGTTTTTGATACTGCTTTTCATCAAACTATGGATGAAGAAGAATATTTATATGCTGTTCCTTATGGATGGTATAAAGAATATCAAGTGAGAAAATATGGATTTCATGGAACTAGTCATAAATATATAAGTCAATGTATGAATGAATTATTACATAAAGATGCTAAAATAATTAGTTGTCATATTGGTAATGGAGCTAGTATATGTGCAATTAAAGATGGAAAAAGTATAGATACATCTATGGGATTTACTCCTGCAGCAGGTTTAGTAATGGGGACAAGATCTGGAGATATAGATGTTGGACTTATTCCTTATGTAATGGATAAAACTTCTTCTTCATTTGATGAAGTAATGAATGATTTAAATAAGAATAGTGGTATGTTAGGACTTTCAGGATTATCAAGTGATATGAGAGATGTTGAAGAAGGATACTTAAATAAAGATGAAAGATGTATTAATGCTGTTAATGTATATGTTAAAAAGATTGTTGATTATATATCAGCATATAATACAGAACTTGAGGGTGCAGAATATATAGTATTTACAGCAGGTGTTGGAGAAAATAGTGATTTAATAAGAAGATTAGTAATTAAACACTTTAACTTTATGGGAGTACAACTAGACGACGAAAAGAATTCAACTAGAGGAGTTGAGGGTGTTATTAGTACACCATCTTCAACTATAAAAGTAATGGTTATTCCAACAAATGAAGAATTAATGATTGCAAAAGATACATATAATTTAATAAAATAGAAAAGAGTATTATGAATAATATTTATAAAATAATTTATAATGAGATAAAAAAATATAAGAAAATATATATAGCAAGGCATATAGGACCAGACCCTGATGCTTATGGAAGTCAATTTGCATTAAAAGAGTCAATTAAACTTACCTTTCCTAGTAAGGAAGTTTATGCTCTAGGAGCTTCTGTTTCAAGATTTAAATACTTTGGTAGAATTGATAAAGTAACGGAACTTGATTACGAAAATGCTTTATTAATAGCATTAGATGTGCCTGATAATAGAAGAGTTGATATTGATAATTTTCTTAATTTTAAACATGTTATAAAAATAGATCATCATCCTATGGTAGATAAATTTAGTGATATAGAATTAGTTGATGAATATTCAAGTAGTGCATCTGAATTAGTACTTGATTTAATAAACAATACTAAACTTAGAATTAATGAAGCTATAGCAAATAATTTATATTTAGGAATAGTTAGTGACACTAATAGATTTTTATTTAATGTAAGGTCTAAAACTTTTAATGATGTTAGTATTTTATTAAAAAAATATAAAATTGATGTTGAAAAATTATATAGAATTTTTTATAGCAAACCACTTAGTGAAGTTAGATTAATGGGATATATTGCTTCGAATATTAAAGTTGATAAATTTGGATTTGCATATATTGAAATAGATGAAGACATTATTAATTCTTTTGGAACAGATATTTCAGCAGCATCTAATATGGTAAACGACTTTAATAATATTAATGAAGTAGTAATTTGGGCATTTAATTCATATGATGCTAAGAATAATATATATAGGGTTAATATTAGAAGTAAAGGTCCCGTAATCAATGAAATAGCATCAAAATATCATGGCGGAGGGCATAAATTTGCTAGTGGAGTAAGAACAGAAAATAAAAGTGATGTAGAAGCATTAATTAAAGATTTAAGTGAAGAGTGTAGAAGATTTAAAAAGAAGAATGGTGAAGAATAATGGAAATTACAGATGTAAATGAACCTATCAGTGCTGTTAGAGTTTCACAATATCCAGAAGATAAGAAAATAGAGTTCTTAATTTTAGGAAGAAGTAATGTAGGGAAAAGTAGTTTTATAAATACTATTATTAATAGAAAAAGTATGGCTAAAACTAGTTCAAAACCAGGCAAAACTCAAACATTAAATTTTTACTTAATAAATAAAGATTTTTATATAGTTGATGTCCCAGGATATGGTTATGCCACAGTAAGTAAAAAAGAAATGCAAAAATTTGGAGTAATGATAGAAGAATATCTTAAAACTAGACAATTTTTGAGACATGTTTTTTTACTAGTAGATTATAGACATAAGCCAACTGAAGATGATATCCTAATGTATAAATTCTTAAAATATTATAACTTACCAGTAACAATAGTATGTACTAAGTATGATAAAGTTAATAGATCACTTAGAATTAAACAAGATGAATTAATTAAAAAAGTTATAAATCCTAGTTTAGGTGATGAAATTATTAATTTTTCAAGCATAACTAAAATAGGTAAAGAAAGAATATTAGATATAATAGAAAGTTATTTTGAAAAGTAGTTGAAAAAACTATTTTTTTATATTATAATTGTTTTATAGTAGAGGTGTAGAATGAAAAAAGATGGTTTTACTTTATCTGAAGTTTTGGTTGTTATAGTAATTATAGGAATTATTTCTGCTATTGCTATTCCTAGTATAATATTGGTAAACAAAAGTATTAATGAAAGATTGCGTAGCGAAAAAGAAAATTTGATAATAAGTGCTGCAAAAACATATGCAAATGATAACCCAGACTTGTTTAATACTATGAGTGAAGTAAAGGTGTACGTTTATGAATTACTTAACAGAAATTATTTAGAATATGATGTTGAAACATCAGATAGAGGAAATTGTGTCACAACAATAAACATAGATGGTGATGCTAACACTCCTAACGCAAGTGGATGCATGATAGATCCAACAGATAATTCATCTATGAATACTCGTTATGTAATATTAAGAAAAGAAGGAGTAGGAATAAGCGTTACCCTTGATGGAGAAATGACTAGTGATATTGGAGGTAATTTAGTAGATGAGGTTTGTTCACGACTTTTAAATGGTAACTTTATTGGAAAAGATTATAATGGAAATACATGTAATTGTACTAATATTACTAATGGGGAAATTGATGTTTGTTTAATTACTGGAAATGTTAATAATAATTATTTATTATACGATGGAGATATGTGGAGAGTTATGGGTATATATGATATTGAAGGAACAAATAGCAATTTAGTAGCTAAAATGATTAATGATGATAATATAGATGTAGAATAACAATATTTAATATATTGTTTTTTCATGTAAAAATATAGTATAATCTATGTAGGAGAAAATTATGAAGGATGCTTATTTTAAATATAGATTTGATAATTATATTGATTTCAATTTAAGTTCACAAGATAATGTTACAATTTTAGGCAATAATAATGATTTAATTATTAATACTCTTTTATATGAGAATCCTAAATGTAATATTTTTATAGGTGATAAAGAAATAAATAAAAAAAATATAGATTTTATTAGAAGAAGAATGTCTATAGTTCTTCATAAACATATTAATATATTTGTGGGGGAAACTGTATTAGATGAGATTGTTTTTGGACTCGAAAGTTTAGCATTAAAAAAAGATGATATTACATCTTTAGTAACTACTCAAGCTAGAATATTTAAATTAAATCATTTACTTGAAAAAGATCCAAATAGTTTAGGTATAAGTGATAAGGTTAAAATGAAAATATTATCTTCATTAATAATTAAACCAAGAGTTCTTGTATTAGATAATGTAATATGTGAACTCGATTATAATGATAAATTATTAATATATGATATATTAGAAGAGTATTCTAAAGGTGGAGGAATTGTAATTAATTTTACAAATGATGTAGAAGAATCTTTATATGGTGAAAAGATAATAATAATATATAATAAAAAATTAATATGTGAAGGTAAAACAATAAGTGTTTTGAATGAAGAAAAAATACTTAAAAGACTTGGAATAGGCATGCCTTTTATCGTAGAATTAAATAAATATTTAATGGATTATGGATTAATTGATAAATATTATTTAACTAATAAGAAATTAGTAGGTGCTATATGGAAATAAAGTTTGAACATGTAAGTTTTGTAATAGACGCATATACTCCTTTAGAAAAGACAATATTGAGTGATGTTTCATTTAGTATTAATTCACCTGGAATATACTCTTTTGTAGGACCTTCAAATAGTGGTAAAACTGCAATAGGCGACTTAATTAATGCTCTTGTAAAACCAAATAAAGGTAAAGTAATAGTTGGTAATTTTGTTAATAATGGTAAAAGAATAAAGAATGTAAATAAATTAAGATTTAATACTGGATATGTGTTTAAAAATCCATATGATATGTTTTTTAATAAGAGCGTAAGAAAAGAAATTGAGTTCGGAATGAAATATTTTAAATATAGATTAGAAAGCATTGATTTAAGAGCAACAGATGCTCTTAAATTAGTTGATTTGGATGAATCTTATTTAGAGTTAGATCCTTTAAAATTAAATCTAATAGACGCTAAAAAGGTGGCTTTAGCGTGTGCTTTAATATATAATCCTAAAATAATCATATTAGATGAATATACTAATGGATTAAGTAATAAAGATAAAGATGAATTAATGCGTTTACTTAGAATATTAAAAAATAAGTATAATAAGACAATTATTTTACTTACTAAGGATACAACATTTAGTTATATGATATCAGACTATGTTTATTTAATGAGTAAAACAAATATAGTAAAAGAAGGAGATAAGAAAATATTCAAGGATATTAGTCTTTTAGAGTCTATTGGACTTGAAGTTCCTCCTATTATATCTTTTGTTAATGAATGTAATAAGTATGGACATGAAATAAATGATTATGTTAATATTTTAGATTTAATAAAGGGGGTGTATAGAGATGTATTCTAGGAATTCTTTTGGTTCTTATTATCCAATAGACTCTGCTATACATAGATTAAACCCTGTTATTAAAGTATTTAATTCTCTTATAATATTATTTTTATTAATTTTTTCTTCATCAATTTATATAAATGTATTTATGTTTGCTTTAGTATTAGTAATGATGTTATTATCTTATGTTCCTTTTAAATATTACTTAAGAGCTATATGGTTTATGAGATATATTTATATTTTAATAGCATTCATTTTTGCTTATTTTAGTTTAGGAATGCAAACGACATTATTATATATTTTAAAACTAATTGTTGCTGTTGAATATTTAAATATATTAGCTTATACTACTAGTCCAAGTGAAAGTGCTTATGGTATTGAAAAGTTTTTATCCATGTTTAATTTTCTTTTTTTAAAAATATCCAAAATATCTTTTAAGATAAGTTCAATAATTAGATATATTCCATTACAATTGATAGTTGAATATAAATTATTAAAAGCCCAATCATCAAGAGGAATAGATTATTATAATTCTAATATTTTAGGAAAGTTTTTTACTTCATTAAGTGTTAGAAGTAATGTTATGCGTTTAACAAATATTAAAAATAAAGAAATAGCTTTTGCTAGTGAATTAAAATTATATAATATCCAAAAATATAGAACGAATTATAGAACTAATAAAGTATGTTTTTATGATATATTTTTTACCATTTTACATTTTACACTTCTTTATGCTTATATTGTAGAGAAGGGAATATTATGAAATATTTAATTAATTTAACTTATGATGGATCTAAGTTTTTTGGATATCAAATTCAAAAAAATAAAAAAACAATAGAGGGTGAATTAGAAAACGTATTATCTAAAGTACTTAATACTAATATAAATGCAATTGCATCATCTAGAACAGATAGGAAAGTTCATGCTTTTAATCAATATGCTACATTTGAAACAAATAAAGATTTAGATTTAAAAAAATTTACTCATTCATTAAATTCTCTAATAGATAAAAGCATTTATATTAAAAAAGTTACTAAAGTAAATGAATCTTTTAATGTAAGAAATAATGTTATTGAAAAAGAGTACATATATGTTATTAATTTGGGTGAATATAATCCAATAGAAAAAGATTATGTTTTTCAATATAACAAAAAAATAAATAAATATATAATAGAAAGTTTTATATCTAAAATGAATGGTGAACATAATTTTACGAGTTTTACTTCTGATAAAAATAATAAAAAAATGGTTAGAAAAGTTAAAATAACATATAAAATTAAAAATGATAAATTATATTTAACATTTGTTTCTAATGGATTTTTAAGATATATGATTAGAAATATAGTTGGCCTATTATTGGAAATAAATGAATTTAAAAAGAGTATTGATGATATAGATAAAATATTTAAGTCAATGGATAGAACTAGTTTAGGTATTTGTGCTAAAGCAGAAGGACTTTATTTAAATAATATAATTTTTAAAAATGTCAATAATTTAGGAAAATGTCCCAAAAATTTATAAACATTAGCGGGAAAAT
>CAZDPZ010000021.1:12422-16652 GCA_964507635.1 uncultured Clostridium sp. | reverse complement strand
TTTTACATTTTTTTCACATATATTATTGACTTATTAAATAATGAGATGCTATAATTAATTTAAGATAAATAGAGGATTAAATCTTCGGAAAGGAATTATGATATGAAAAAAGGTTTTACTTTAATTGAGTTACTTGCTGTTATTGCAATTCTAGCTATCTTAGTTATTATAGCATTACCAAATGTACTTAAATTATTTAATACTGCTAAGAAGGACACATTCTTGACGGAGGTTAGAAATCTATATAATTCTGTGCAACAAGAATACTTGTCTTCATCAATTACTGGCAATGCTACTACTGCATTTTGTACATCAAACACGCTTACATCTGAAACAAGTAGTACTTTAAGTATGCAAGGTGAGAGTATATATTACAATATTATTCTTGATAGTACTGGTAAAATTAGCAGTATGTATGTTTCAAGTAAAGATGGTAATTATGCATTTTCTGGCTCTGCAGGACTTAAAATTGAAGACATTGTATCCGGGACTATATTAGAAAAAGGTAATACTACTCAAACTTCACTTTATGAAGCAGCAGTTGCAAATTCAAAAAAACTTTGTACAGCTTCATAGTAATATAATAAGTAAAAAAGTAATAAATTATTACTTTTTTTATTTGCTTAAAAATAGTATAATAGTACTAGGTGAGTAGTATGGAATTAATAATAGGAAGTCATGTTGGATTTACAAATAGTAATCAATTATATGGGTGTGTTTTAACAACAATTGAGAATAAGGCAAATACATTTATGTTTTATACTGGTTCTACACAAAGTACACTTAGATCTAAAATAGATGATTCTCTTACTTATAAAGCACTTGATTTAATGGTTAAAAATAATATAAATATTAATAATGTAATAGTTCATGCACCATATATTATTAATTTTGCAAATAGAAGTGATGAGCGTAAATATAAATTTTATATAGATTTTTTTGTTGATGAACTAAATAGATGTAATTTATTATGTGTGAATAAAATAGTACTTCATCCAGGAAGTGCAGTAAATACAACTCATGAGAATGGAATTTTAAATATATCTAATGCGTTAAATGAAGTAATATCTAAAACTAATAATGTAACTATATTACTTGAATATATGGCTGGTAAAGGTAATGAAATAGGTTCAAATGTTGATGAATTGAAAAGCATTATTGATAAAACAAATGATAAGAGTAGAATAGGCGTATGTTTAGATACTTGTCATATGAATGATTCAGGAATAGATTTAAATAATTTTGATGAATTTTTAGATGAATTTGAATTAAAAATTGGAATAAATAAAATCAAATGTATACATATAAATGATAGTTTAAACGTTATTGGATCTCATAAAGATAGACATGCTAATATAGGATATGGTACTATTGGATTTAATACATTAATAAATCTTATATATAATGATAGAATTAAAAATTTACCATTAATACTTGAAACTCCTATATATAAAAAAGATAATGCTGAATATACTCCTTATAAAAACGAGATAGAAAGTATTAGAAACAAAAAGTTTATTGATTTCATTCAATAAACTTTTTATATTCATTATATTTTTCTATTATTTTTTTATATAATTCTTTATTAAATTCTAGTTTATATTTTTCAATATAAGACATAAAGTTACTACTTAGAATTTCTTCATAATCATTTTTTATAGCATTATATATTGAGTTTAATTCACTTTGTGAATATGTAATACATTCTTTTGATAAATAAGTAGAAATATCATCTTTTGTTAAAGTATTAATATAAGTTTTATTAAATCTTGTTTCATTGTTCCTCCCTTATTAATAGTTTATTAATAAGGAATTATTTTATTCAAATAATTTTTTAAGAATATTAATTAATGCTAATTTTCCATATTCATATGTTAAACTTCCTTGTAAAAATAATATATATGGTTCTTTTATTTCTCCATCACAAGATAATTCTATAGATGAACCTTGTATAAAAGAAGGACTAGCCATGATAATTTTATTGTTATATCCTGGCATACTCTCTGGAATTGGAGATACAAATGAATTTATTGCTCCACTATTTTGTATACATTCAGCATATTTTATCATTTCATTTTCTGAATTTAAATATATTGCAAGAACTATATCCGATTTTATTTCATTATATTTTGGACTTACTTTAATATTTAATTTATTTAGTACGTATGATGTTAGAGTATTTATTTTAAGTGAGTTTTTTACTGCATTAGGTGACATGAATAGTCCTTGCAAAGCTAGATAATTAAAATTATTAGTAGCTCCCACATGTTTTCCTTCACCTGGGATATATAACCTTTGAGCACACAAACTAATTAAATCTTTTCTTCCACAAATATATCCTCCATTTGGAGTAATTCCTCCTCCTAAATTTTTTATTAATGATCCTGCACATAAATCACATCCCACTTCAATAGGAGAAACATCTTCAACTAATTCGCAATAACAATTATCTACAAATATTATTGTTTTAGGACTAATATTTTTAATAAATTGTACTACTTTTTTTAAAGAGTTAATATTTATAGATTCTCTTTGTGAGTATCCTCTTGATCTTTGAATATGAATCACTTTTATATTACTTTTTAATTCTTTTTTTATTTTGTCATAGTCAAAATCATTATTAATTAAATCAATACATTTATAATTAATACCATAATTTATTAAAGAACTATCATTTTGTTTTATTCCAATTACTTCATGTAAAGTATTGTATGGTTTTCCACTAATAGTTAGTAGTGTATCATTTTGTCTTAGTAAAGCTTGAAGAGATATGCTTATAGCGTGTGATCCAGATACTAATTGACATCTCACTAATGCATCTTCACTTCCAAATATACGGGAATAAATACTTTCAATTTTTTCTCTTCCAAAATCATTGTATCCATATCCACTCGTGCCATATAAATCACTTTCTGAAACGTTATATTCATGAAAAGCATTAATAATCTTTTCGCTGTTTTTAAGACATTGTTTGTCAATATTATTAAATATTTCATTTAAATTGTTTTCCGCATCATTAATTAATGATGTAATACTCTTTTTAAGCACGTTTTCCTCCATCAATTCTAATAATTGAATCGTTTATGTAATTTGCTTCATCATTTGCTAGAAAGTAAACTAATGGGACTATTTCATTTGGATTAGCAAATCTATTTAATAATATTTTATTTTCTTCTTTATTTTTAAATTGTTTATCTAGGCATTTATTCATAGGAGTATTTATCCATCCTGGACATATACAGTTAACATTAATATAAGGAGCATAATGATTAGCTAGATTGTGAGTTAAATTAATAACACCTGATTTAGAAGAATCATAATCTAAACTATATTCATAATATGAATCTAATGCATTATTTGATGAAATATTAATGATTTTACCTTTCTTATTTTCAAACATTAAGTCTCCAAATTTTCTAGATAATAGAAAAGTACCTACTAAGTTTACTTCCAATATTCTCATAAAGTCTTCTTTAGTTTTATTTTCAAAACTTGTATCTTTACTAATAGATGCATTATTGACTAAAACATCAATATTACCAAATTTTTCTATTACTTTATTATACATTTCATCTATATCTTTTTGATATGATATATCTGCTTTAATGCATAAACATTCAATATTATAAGATGACTCTATAATACTTTTTAAACTTAGTGCTTCTACCTCATGATTCAAATAATTTATTACACAATTATAATTATTTTTGGCAAAATACTTTATTATTTCACTTCCTAATCCTACAGAAGATCCACTTACTAATACACATTTTTTTTTCATTTTACACCTCATAACGAACATATTTTAGCATATTTTAATAATTATTAAAATATAATTCAAAAGTATCTTGTAAAGAATTGAGAATTTTGTTATAATCTTCATGTATTAAGGAGGCAAATATGGCAAAGAAAGAAAATAGAGAAGGAATAGCTTTACAATGCACAGTATGTAAAAATGTTAATTATTTAACAAGCAAAAATAAGAAAAATACTGATGGAAAATTAGAAGTTAATAAGTTTTGTAAAAGATGTAATAAAACAACTCCTCATAAAGAAAGAAAGGCAGCATAGTTTATGTTTAATGTTAATGATATTAAAAATGGAATGACTATTAAATATGAAGGAAATGTATATCAAGTAGTTGAATTTCAACATGTAAAACCTGGTAAAGGTAGTGCTTTTGTTAAAACTAAATTAAAAAATTTAATAGCTGATTCTACTCAAGAAATA
>CAZDPZ010000021.1:1626-12411 GCA_964507635.1 uncultured Clostridium sp. | reverse complement strand
GTAATCTATCATATCTATACAATAATGGATCTAATTATGTATTTATGGATAATAATACTTATGAACAAATAGAGATTGATGAAAGTATTTTAAAAGATGAAATTAAATTTTTAAAAGAAAACTTAGAAGTAGAAGTTGTTAGTTATGATGGTAGAGTTATAGGTGTTAATTTACCTGAAAAAGTATCATATAAAGTTATAAGCGCACCAGAAGCAGTAAAAGGTAATACTACTAGTACTGCTCAAAAAGATATTACTATTGAAACTGGTCTTACATTAAAAGCACCATTGTTTATATCTGAAGGTGAAAATGTTATAGTAACAACAAGAGATGGAAAATATTTCAGTAGGGGGTAAATAAATGTTTGTAGTTGTATATACGCAAGAAAAAGGCTTACCTACTAGAAAATACATATATGTACCAATTTCTAATAAAGAAGAATATTTTAATTATATAAATAAGAAAAATAAAAATGTTAATAGTAAAAGAAAAATATTAATTAGAAAAAATCAAAGAGGGAAGTAATTAGTTAGATTGACAACTAATTATTTTTTTAGTATAATTCTTTTATTAAGTGATGAAAAAATAATAAGTAATTATAATTATTTTTATAGAGAATTAACGGTTGGTGAAAGTTAATAAATTATTATAATGAAATTACATATTTTAGAGCTTATTGGTTACGCATTATAGTAAGAGGTAGTATTTCTATAAATTAAGGTGGTACCACGAGTTATTTCGTCCTTATAAGGTACCTTTTTTATTGGAGGAAAATAATGAGAAAATTTGAAAAAATAAGTTTAAAGCAATTTAAAAAAGATATATCTAATGATTTAGAATTATATAATTCATATAATTTACCTAAAAGGAGCACTTCTCATAGTGCAGGATATGATATTAGAAGTTTAACTAGTGGTATTATTAAACCAAATGAAACATTAATATGCAAAACTGGATTAAAAGTATGTATGGAAAGTGATGAAGTATTATATATTTATGTAAGAAGTAGTTTAGGATATAAGTATGATGTATGTCTTTCTAATGCGGTTGGAGTAATAGATTCAGACTTTTATAATAATGAAGATAATGAAGGGCATTTTTCAGTAAAACTTCGTAATCAAGGAACTAAAGATTTTGAAGTTAATATTGGAGATAGAATTGCTCAAGGAGTATTTAGTAAATACTTAGTTGTAAGTGATGAAGAAGAAATTAAAAATAAAAGAAAAGGTGGAGTAGGATCTACCAATGAGGTGAAAAAATGAAATTATATGATGAACTTAAATGGAGAGGATTAATTAATGATGTAACTGACCCGGGAATAGAAGAAGAACTTAATAATGGGAATCTTACTTTTTATATTGGAGTAGACCCAACTGGTCCATCTTTGCATATTGGACATTATTCAAGTGTAATAGCCATGACAAAAAGATTAATGGATGCTGGAAATACACCAATATTATTAGCTGGAGGAGCAACAGGATTAATAGGGGATCCTAAACCTAATGCTGAACGTAAAATGCTATCAAAGGAAGATGCTTCAAAATATATTAATAACATACAAAAACAACTTAATTCTTTATTAAATACTAATATTAAAGTAGTAAATAATGCCAATTGGTTATGTAATATAAATGCTATTGATTACCTAAGAGATTATGGAAAACATTTTAATATCAATTATATGATTAATAAAGAAACCGTTAAAAAAAGATTAGATATTGGAATTACATATACAGAATTTTCATATATGATTCTTCAATCTATAGATTATTTAAAATTATATGAAGATTATGGCTGTAATTTACAAATAGGTGGACAAGATCAATGGGGAAATATTACTTCAGGACTTGAACTTATTAGAAAAGTTCATGGTTCTAACGTTAAATGTTATGGACTTACAATGCCATTAATTACTAAAGCTGATGGCACTAAGTTTGGAAAAAGTGAATCTGGTGAATCACTTTGGTTAGATAAAGAAATGACAAGTCCATACCAAATGTATCAATATTTTATTAATGCTGAAGATACTAAAGTAATTGAATATTTAAAAAAACTAACTTTTTTGAGTGTAAATGAAATTGAAAAGTTGGAAGAATCACTCAAAAATGAACCAGAAAAAAGAGTTTGTCAAAAAGCATTAGCTTATGAAGTAGTAAAGTTTTTACATGGTGAATCAGAAGCTCAAAATGCACAAAAAGTAAGTGAAGAAGTATTTTCAAAAGGATATAGTGAAGGCGATATGCCACTTGTAAATATTAAGACAAATGAATTAGGAAATATTATGGATTTACTCGTAAAAATAAATATAGCTCCTTCTAAAAGTGAAGCAAGGAGATTAATTATTGGTTCAGGTATTACTATTAATGATACAAAAATAATCGACCCAAATCTGATAATAAATAGTGAGTTATTTAATAATAATAAATTAATAATCCATAAAGGCAAGAAAACTCATGTTAAAGTTATCTTAATCAAATAAGATAACTTTTTCTTTTATAATAATTAATTATGTTATATAATAATAGTGGTGAAAGATATGAAATATTCAAAAGATAGAAAATTAATAGTTAATATAATATTATTTATTGTAGTTATATTAGGATTATTCATTATTCCTAGTTTAAAATATTTATTAATTAAAAATATTATTAAAAATGAATATGTTTGTGAAGTAATTTCAAATTTAATATATATATTATTCTTATATTTAATATATAGGAAAGATATTAATTTAGAAGTAAAAACGTATAAGAATAATTTTAGAGAATGTATTAAAACAGGATTAAAATATTATTTTTTAGGTTTAGGAATAATGATTATTAGTAATTTAATAATCAATTTGACAATAGGAAAAATTTCTTGCAACGAAAACACAGTAAGAGATATGTTATTTAGCCATACTCTTTATACTATGATAAGTATAATGATAATTGCTCCATTAAGTGAAGAAATAATTTTTAGAAAGAGTATTCAGCCAATATTTAAAAATAAGTGGGTTTATACTATTGTTTGTGGATTTTTATTTGGAGTTGCTCATATTATATCATGTAAAATTACATTACTTAGTTTAGTCTATATTATTCCTTATGGTGCTTTAGGGTGTGCTTTTGCTTTAATGAATTATAAGTCTAAAACAGTTTTTACTTCCATAACTATGCATTTTTTACATAATACTATTACTGGAATACTATTATTATTGGTTAGTTACTACGGAGTAATATAATGGAAGAAAAAAATAAAAATTATTTTTTAAATATAATAATATTTTTAGTAATTCTTATGATTGGAATAGTCTTATATGCTAAATACTTAGGTGTTAAAGGTTTAATAGTAAAAGAATATAGAGTTAAGAGTGAAATACTTACAAGTAATTTTAATGGTATAAAAATAGCTCATTTTAGTGATTTATTATTTAATTCAACAGTTGATAAAGATGATGTAGAATACTTAGTAAAGAGTATAAATGTATATAAACCCGATATAGTAATATTTAGTGGTGATTTAGTAGATATTAAAGTTAAAATAACTAATGAGCAAGAAGAATATTTAAGCGATGTACTTTCAAAAATAGATGCTTCTATAGGAAAATATGCTATTAGTGGAGACTATGACTATAAATCAGACAATTATAAAAATATTATGGAAAATGGGGGATTTAAACTACTTGATAATACTTATGAAGAAGTGTTTTATAACAGTAATGAATCATTATATATAGCTGGTATTCCAAGCATAAGTAATAGTAATTATGATATAAATAGTGCCTTTAAATTTTATGATGAGGAAACAAGAAAGTTTACAATAGTTATTATCCATGAAGGAAATACTATAAAATTAATAGATGATGAAAAATATGAAACAGATCTTATTTTAGGAGGACACAGCTTAAACGGAAGTGTTTATATTCCTTTCTATGGACCTCTTTATATTGAAGAAGATTCATCTAAATATTATGCTCCATATTATGAAAAAGGAATAACTAAGATTTATATTAGTTCTGGAATAGGAACTAATAAATATAAATATAGAATATTTAATAAACCATCATATAATCTATATAGGTTAGAGTCTTTATCAAACAATTAATCATTTCATATATTAATTTAAGAAGTGATTTTATGTACAATAAATATAATAGAGTGGGATTTGTTGCACCATTTTTAGTTGGAGCTTTAACTGGAGGAGTAGCAGTTAGTGCTTTTAATCCTTATAGACCTAGACCTATGTATTATCCCCCTTATTATGGGCCGTATTATTATTAATTATAGGTAACAATATTTTAGCAATAGTATATTTATTTTGAACAGAAGTATATTCTATAATTCCATTATGCTTTTCAATTATTTCTTTTGATATGCATAGTCCTAGTCCATGTCCATAATTTTTTTTAGAATAAAAGGGAATAAATAAGTTATCAATAGTATCTTTATCCATACCACTTCCGTTATCTTTTATACTTATAATTATATTATTTTTCTTTTTTCTTGCTTTAATTTCCATAATACCATTATTTTCCATAGCTTCAATTGAATTTTTAATTATATTTATTAATACTTGTTTTAATCTATTATAATCAGCATATAACATTAATTTATTTGTGCTTTTAATTGTATATGATATATTCTTATTATTTATTTGAGGTATGATAGATTCATTTATTTCATGTAATAAATCATTAATATTTATTTTAGTTTTAGTTATTGATAAATTATTTATTTGAGAAAAATCTTCTAATATTTGCAAAGAATTCTCTAATTCTTTTTGCATAATATTTTTGTATTTTAAGCATTTATCTTGATCTTTATGATCTAAAATACTTAAATATCCTCTAATTACAGTTAATGGATTTTTAATTTCATGTGTTACTTTAAATATATATGTTTTTAATTGTTTATCTTCTTCAATTTCTTGAAGGGATACATATAACTTCAATGTATCTCTTATTTTTATAATTACATATGTTATTATATATATACTTACTATGTATAAAATAATAATTATAAAATTTTCTAAATAAAATTTATAAAAAATTAAATAATATACTAATGTGTATAATGATTTTACTAGAGCAAAGTAGTTTGTTAGAAAAAACTTGCTTTTATTTCTTATGTTATAATATTTATGTAATAAAAAGTATACTATTACGATAGAACTGAGAAATAATACATTTATATTTGTTAATTGATAGCAATATACAATGCAAATTATACTCATAATAAGTGCAGTATATTTTTTATTATTTAATAAAGCTATGAGTATTGGAATAGAAAAATAACATAAATAAGTTTTAATATTAAATCTATAATATATATAAAGCAATGAAAACATAATTAAATATAATACTAATTCTAAATATATATCATTTTCCTTTATATTAAGTTTATTCTTAAAATATATAAATATTAAATACATAGAAAATGGAAATAGAATACAAATATTACTGATAATAAATAGTTCAATTATATTCATTGGTATTCACCTCAATAAGATAGTATCATAAAATATTTAAAAAAAATGTCGAAATATGCAAAAAAAATAAGAATTTTATTCTTACTTTAAATCAACCATATATTTTTTTAATTGTTTTGAATTAGGACCAAATAATATTTTTAATTGGTTATCTATTTCAACAATTCCTTTAGCACCTAATTTTTGTATTCCTTCTTTATTTACAATACTCATGTCTTTCAAAGTTACTTTAAGTCTAGATAAATTTATTTGAACATCTTCAATATTATCTTTTCCACCTAAGTATTGTATTAATTTATTAATTTCAATATGAAAGTCTTTTTTTCTAATTTTAATTACAATGAATGATATTAATAAGAGTAGGGCTATAATTATTACATATTGCCAATACATATTATTCCTCCTTAATTACATGACTTGCAAGCACTTTTGTATTGTGATATATAAGAACTCATTTTGTCTTTAAATTCGACTACTTTGTCTGCTGTCCAGTATTCTTCTGGAGTTATATCACTAGTTATAACTGATGTTTCACAATCATTTGCTATAATTTTTCCATCTTTCACAAATACTACATCAGGGACAAATATTTTTTTATTACCTGCATCATCATTTGCTAAATAATTTTTTAATAATTCTACAAGTTTTGTATATTGAGTTGTACTGTTAGTTCTAATTGAGTAAATGTTATAATAACTAATTTCATCTATTCCATTCTCAAGTGCTACTTCATTTAAATACTTAACATAATATTGGCACCAAGGACATTCTGGGAATCCTAGAAATATTATTCCACTACCAGATGTAATAGTATTAGTTATATCATCTATGCCACTATACTTAAATACATTATTTTTTCCAACTAAAGTATATTCATCACTAAACTTAATAGTATGATTAGAATTATCTTTATATTTATTATATATGAGTATTGTTCCAATTATTGCAAATATAAATACAATAATTACTAAAATTTTATTTTTCATATTTTATCACTTCCTAATATATTTTAACACATTTTTAATTATTCTAAAAGATTATTTATATAATTGTGCCATAATTGGTTCATTTTTATGTTTAGAATAATATTCAGTATCAAAAGCATTACTTAATATTTCACTAAAGGATTTCTTTGTTCTATTTTGTTTCTTAACATGAATCAATTCGGGATTGGATCTAACTAACTTGTATTTTTTATTATAATCTATTAATGTAATTATTGATGTAATAGTGATAATGCATCCTAATATACTTATAATATAATGTGTGTTTTCTATTAAAAATACTAATATAATATTACTTGTATGTAAATTTGATATACTTAATAATAGATAACTTATTACAACACATACATCAAGAATAATAGTTTTAATTTTACCTGTTGCACTCGTTTGAACATTTCCTCCAAATCTATAAGTAGAATAAATAGTAAATAAAATAGCTATTTCAACGATTAGAGGTGGTATCATAATATTATAATTAAAACTTAGTAAAATAAATGAAACAGCATTTAATAATTTATCACTTAAAGCATCCATAGCACATCCAAAAAAAGTGCTTACTTTAAATCTTCTTGCTAAGAATCCATCAATAGCATCAGTTAAAAACAAGCATATTGTCCACGTAGCAGCAACATCAATACCATTATTTACATATATAAAAGGTACAATAAAAGAACCAAACAATCTACCAAGAGTTATTAAGTTTACAAATATAATACCCAAAATTTTTATTGCACTATACTTCATACATCTTATTTTATGAAAATTAACATTATTTGTCAACATAACTAGAAAGATTATATATAATATGATATAATATACGTACATCTTTAGATGTACTACAATGGGGCTGCATTGATTCGACAGAATTATGTTTTTATTTGATGCAAGTAGGTGGCACACCTTATAATGCAAAAACAAAATAATCGGAAACGATTTCAAATTCTCTCCAGCATTTGCTTAATTTAAGTTAATAAGGAGCTTTCAGTCTATATTTGTTCACGATATAGAGTCTGAGAGTAATTTAGTGGACTATATTATTAATATGTTTATGGTTAATAAAGAAGATTAATAAACTTTAGATAATAAGAGATGTTGGCTCTCTACATTATTATTCGAGAATACAAACCAACTAAACTTGTAGAATTCTTATAGAAATGAATTTTGGACAGGAGTTCAATACTCCTCAGCTCCACCAATTTGTAAAAAAACTCTTTAAAAAGAGTTTTATTTTTGCTATAATTATCATTGTGATTGCCCTGTGGCCAAGTGGTAAGGCTCTGGACTCTGACTCCAGAATGCATGGGTTCGAATCCTATCAGGGCAACCATTACGCTGAAATAGCTCAATTGGTAGAGCAACTGAATCGTAATCAGTAGGTTGGGGGTTCAATTCCTCTTTTCAGCACCATTAGAACAGACACGAACTGCCCACGTTTAAAGGGTTAGTTCGATACTATAAAACTCCTCGTTGGCGAAAGTCAGCGAGGTTTTGCTATATATAGAGGAGGAAAAGAAAAATGGAAATATGTAGCAAAAAAATGAAAATATCAGATGACTTCAAATTTAAGATGGAAGCCACACTAGGTATTAAGAACACGGAATATACTTATATTCCAGGGCAACTAATAGAATTCAAAGGAACAAACATGAATTGTATTAATCCCAATAAAATTATAATTAAAAAATCTGGAAAGGAAATCGTAGTATTATTCTATGGACAATATTATTATGAAGATGATGCAATATTCATATATGACATCAGACATAAATGTACTTGGAATAAACTAAAAGAAATAATGGCGTAGGCCATAAAAACAGCAAAATCTCTATGACTAATAACCAAAAAAATTGTATGCATTAGGAATGAGCGTCTGGAAATAATCAGGAAATCGACCAGGAAATAATCAGGAAATAATCAGGAAATAATCAGGAATTGATTGGTCTTCACAGCGAAAACAAAAAATGCTACAATTTGATAAACTGAAATAATTGAAAGTAGAGGAGATAGCCATGTTTGGAACAAAACATATAGTAGATATATATGTAAGAGTATCGACAGAGGATCAAGCTCGTGAAGGATTCAGCTTAAGTGAACAAGAAGAAAGATTAAGAAAACTTTGTGAGTATAAAGACTATGAGATTAATAAGGTATATGTAGAACCAGGAATAAGTGCAAAACACGGAAAAAATAGACCACAATTTAATCTTATGATGGAAGATGTAAAATCCCAAAAAGTCGATTTAATACTAGTATATAAATTAGATAGATTAACAAGGTCAATACAAGACCTAGAAAATATAGTATCATTATTAGAAAAACATAATTGCGGGTTAGAAGCTGCTGTTGAAGAAATAAATACAACAACAGCAAATGGAAGGTTCTTTATAAGAATGGTAACAGTACTATCACAGTTAGAAATAGAAAGATGTTCCGAAAGAACTAAAGTAGGAAATGTTGGTGCAATAAAAGAAGGTCACTTATCAAAGATTCCATTTGGATATAAAAAGGATGGAAAAAAAGCAATAATAGATCCAGTGACAGCGCCTATAGTACGAGAAATTGTAGAATTATACTTAAAAAACAAATCAGCACAAACAATATCAGAAATTATAAATAAAAAATATGGAGATATGAAAGAGTTAAGTTCAACAAATATTGAAAGAATGGTTAAGAATAGATTATATAGCGGAGATTTTCAAAGTAAAACAATGAGTAAGGAACAAGGAAAAGATGTTATATTTCCAAATGTAGTAGAACCAATAATAGATAAAAAGACTTGGGAATTATTACAAAAAAAATATGAAAGAAATCAAGCGTCAAGAACTAAAAAAGAAACTTACTTATTCTCAATGAAAATTAGATGTCCTCACTGTGGTTCGATGATGGGTGGAACTCATTGTCATGGACAATTAAAAAAGAGATCATATATGTATTACAATTGCAATGTATGTAAGAAATCCGGATACATAGGCGAAGAAATAATAGAAAATCTTGTCCTAGAGGAAATAAATGAAATAGTGGACTTCTTCATGATGGCGGATGTATCAATGGTAGCAGTAAAAAACAAATCATTATATCAATGTGAAGTCAAAGATTATAGAGATTCAATTAACGAGATGGAAGATAAAAAGAAAAGAGTTTTACAAACATATTATGATGGAATCATAGATGAAAGAAAAATGAAATCAACGATCAAAGAAATAGATGGTAAGATTCGTGGATATAAATTGCTAATAGGAAAAACAGAAAAGAAAGATATTAGGATAGGTAAAGATATTGATCTAAAAAAATATGCAACACTATCAGAAATAGAAAAACGAAAAAGCATCTCATATTTAGCACGAACAACATATACTTGGAGTAAATTATCACAGGAAGCCAAACAAATAATAATTGAAGATTATATAAAGGAAATAGCAATAGATATAAAAATAAATCCTGAAGCCAAACAATTGTGTGAGAAAAAAATTATCACACTAAAGCAGGTAGTATTCTATGAAAATAAGATAGAAGATATGGCATATATGTTCAGAGAAAATATACTTGATGCTATAGTAAAAGTAAATAAGAAAAATATACTAGTATCAAATGTAATGACTCATGATGAAATAAACAAGTTCATAGATTCAATACGAGAAAAGGAAAAAATAAAAACATTCCAAGTAGACTTAAACAACTTTGACTGGAATAAAATAGATAAAGATAAAATAGTAAGGATAATGCCTGAAACGGTAGAAAATAGTAATGAAATATCGAAATATGTAATGCTAAGTGTATAAAATGACAATATATAACAAAAAGAAAGCATTTTAGACAAAATTCGACAAAATATGTAAAAAGTGTATTATATAATAAAATCGTAACGTGGCTATAAAGAGTACAAGAATATTGCGCTCTTTTTTTGTTAATAAAAGAAATGGTGTCTTTTTAGAATAAAAAGGTTTGAGGAGGCCTGTGATATGGGAATAAGAATTAGTTATAGAAAAACTAGAATAGCAGTTGACAGAATGTTTGAGGATTATGAATTGTTAAAATTCAGAGTGTCAGAAGATAACTTGCCAAAGATGAATGCAAGTTTTAACTTGGTATATTCAAAGCCAAGTGGAAAACCAAAGTCAAAAATTGAAAGTTATGTTGAACAAAAGGAAGAACTATCTGAAAGACTAGATAAATTTATGACTGAATTAACTTCGGCATTTAATAGACTTGAACCAGAAGAAAGAAAAATACTAAACTTTAAGTATTTCACAAAATTCAAATTAACGGATGATGACGTAATGGTAAAAATGGGTTTATCAAAATATACTTATGC
>CAZDPZ010000021.1:0-1526 GCA_964507635.1 uncultured Clostridium sp. | reverse complement strand
TTATACTTACAGGAACACCAGTACAAAATAGTCCAATGGATGTATTTAGTCAATGGAAATTTTTAGATCCTACATTATTTGGATTAAGCTATTATGCATTTAGAAATAGATATGCAGTAATGGGTGGATATTACAATCATCAAATTGTTAAATATAGAAACATGGATGAACTAACATCCAAAGCACATAGCATAGCATACAGGATAACCAAGGAAGAAGCGCTTGACTTGCCAGAACAAATCTTTTTACACAGATATGTTGAGCTAGAAGATTCAGCTAGATGCTTATACGACAAAGTTGCAGAACAAAGCTATGCAGAATTATTAGATGGAGAAATAACAGCAACAAATATACTAACTAAAATAATAAGATTATCACAAATATCAGGAGGACATCTTAAAGATGATTTAAATAGATATCAAACAGTCTCAAAAGCAAAAATTAATGAATTAAAAAATATTATTGAAGAAGTAGTAATAGATAACAAGCGAAAGCTTGTTATTTTTGCTAGGTTTATACCAGAGATAGAATCAATCAAGGAACTAGCAAAAGAAATGAAATTAGAATATTCATGTATCACTGGAGATATTAAAATCGAGAAAAGAGGTGAAATGGTAAATCAATTCCAGAATGATGAGAATATAAAGTTATTCATAGCACAGATACAAACAGCAGGATTAGGAATAACATTAACAGCAGCGGATACTGCTGTTTTTTATAGTCTTGATTATAATTATGCAAATTATAGCCAAGCCGTTGCAAGAATACATAGAATAGGTCAAAAGAACACCTGCACCTATATTAACTTAATAGCAAATGGCACGATTGATAGCAAGATTATAAATGCATTACATCAGAAGCAAGATATTGCTAAAAGCATTGTAGACAATTGGAAAAAATTCTTTAAGAAGGAGGAATAAGGTGCTAAAACTTTTCAGTTTATTTTCAGGAATAGGAGGACCAGAAAAAGCACTGAAAAGATTAGGTATTCAATATGAATTAGTTGGATATAGCGAAATAGATAAATATGCTAGTAAAAGTTATTCAGCAGTTCATGATGAATCTGAAATTAAAAACTATTGGGATATAACAAAAATTGATGAAAAGAGAATACCAGACTTTGATTTGATGACTTGGGGTTTCCCTTGCCAAGATATCTCAATAGCAGGTAAACAAGCAGGAGTACATAAGGGAACAAGAAGTGGTTTGTATTATGAAGGATTAAGAATCTTAAAAGAAAAGAAACCTAAATACTCGATCATAGAAAATGTAAAAGCTTTAGTAAGTAAAAAGTTTAAGGATACATTTGAAAGTATCTTAAACGATTTAGAAGAAGCCGGATACAATAATTATTGGCAAGTGTTAAATGCTAAAGATTATGGTATTCCACAAAATCGTGAACGAGTTTTTATTATATCTATCAGAAAAGATATTGATCAACAATATGAGTTCCCCAAAAAAGAACCACTAAAAATAAAACTAAAAGATTTATTAGAAACAGAAGTAGAAGAAAAGTATTACTTAAG
>CAZDPZ010000020.1:0-17455 GCA_964507635.1 uncultured Clostridium sp. | reverse complement strand
GTACTGATACTAGTAAAGTAATTATTTCTTTCTTAATTATCTTATCTATAAACATTTTATCTCCTAATTAAATTCTTCTAGAGACTTCTTCTTCACTATTTAATCTTACTAATTTTTGAAAAGTAGGATTCTCATAATATTTTGATTGTACTTTTCCAATATTTATAAAAGAACTTACAAGTTTCTTATAACTACTTGTATCTTCTTTTAATTTAAATATTATATTCTGGATTCTCTGTAACATTCTTTTCTCCTTCATTCTTTTCTATTTCTAATACGGAAACTCCTCTATCTTTAGCAACTTGTATTATTTCTTCTGTCAATGTATTAACAACTAATATATAAGAAATAACACAACTATTATCATTAGTTCTATCTTTATTAAATTTAATAATTGTTTTGTCTTCATAAGAAGTAAATCTAATAGATCCATTTTTTATTAATTTATCATAAGCAAAGCAATTATCTTTAACATTATCTATACTTGTACAAACATAATGTATTCCATCTCCACTATTAGAACAAAGTACTTTAAAATCTGTTCTTTTTGTTGTATAAACATTTACTCCATTAATTATTTCTTTTCTAAAATCATTTGAATTATTTATCATTAAAGTTTCTAAATCACTAGATTTAATAATTTGATAATTAATAAGTTCACATCTATATTTCTTTAATTTTAGAAATAAGCTTGATGTTGATATACTATTTTTACCAACTTTATTGTCAATTAAATTATTTACATATTCAAGTAATACTTCTAAGTCATTTGTTTCAAATAATAGTTTTATTAATATAAATAATGATAATTCATCTTTATTAAATAATAACTCATTATTTATTGTAATATTTTCTATTTCACTTATTTCATACATATCACATAGTTGTTTAATAGTATCTACTTCTAACCAACCACTATTTCCTAAATCATTATATCCTTTATTAAATAAATAGTTTGATAATATATTTTTGTATACTTCAATATCTTTAATTCCTGATAATTCCCTTACTAATGATTTAATAACTATTACACCATAGTTTGATAGTTCACTTTTAGAACTAAGATTATATTTATTTCCAAATGAAGATAATAATTCTATTAAATTATTTGTTTCTATGTCACTTAATTCTTGATTATTAATATTTGAAAGTATTTCTTTATAATATGTAAAGTTTTCTATAGCTCTAAATAATGATTCTTTACTCTTACCATATATAGAAGATAATATTTCATAATAAGTATTAAATAATTCTCTATTATTATTCTTTACTATATATAATAGAGTTGAAAAATTAATAAAATTATATGAACAAAAATCATTAAATAAATTTATATCTATAAATGATAATCTTGGATCAAATTGTTCTAAAGAATTTATTCTATATATATTTTTATTATTGGTTATATTTACTTTGTATGCATTAGTTAATAAACTATTTAATTTATTAATTTGTAATGCATCATTAATATTTGGATTTATTCCTTCTTTTATATCCGTCATTAAATTTAAATATTCATTTATACTTTGAGGAGTATTATTTAGCATTATACTTTTATTAAATAAAACTTTAAATAAATCAAAAATACAATTATAATCACTTTGATAATCATAATCATTTATTCTTTTTATATATAATTCATAGATTCTTTTAATAATAGATTCATAGTTATTATATAATTCATCATTATTATAATAAACCTTAAATAAATCTAAACATCTTCTTAGACTATTATTGGTCATATTAATTTTTAAATCATTAGAAGAATTGTAATTATATATTGGAACTATATAAGCAAGTGCATAATTTTCATCTATATTAATTAATGAAGATACTTGATTAATATTTAGTTGTTGAAATATACCTAGTAATTTTTTTGTATATTGGTAACTAATATTATGACTTTCTATATCAAATCTATATAGTTTTCCTTTTGCATTAAATACACATTTGTCTATGAATACATTTACTATATCATTTAAAGGTTTTGAAATAGTACTATTTATGATATCATAAATAAAATCATAACCTTTATCAGTTTTACTTTTTAATGATGGAATATTAACGTATTTTAATAAGTTTATATCTTTTATTAACAGTTTTGTTATAGTTTTAACATCTATATAATTAATCATATATGGATAAGTATTAACAAATTTAATTTGTACATCTTCATCACTTACTGCAAATAAAGATATGTCATTAGATAATTTACTTACTTCGGAATTAACATAATTACTTCTTGCTTCACTATTAGTATAGAATTTATATTTTTCATCATCTGCATATTTATTTTGAATACTTTGATTAGCATATTTTATAAATAAAGGATTAATTTTTATTATTATTTCCCACTGAGCATCATTAAATTTATCTGAAGCTTTTTTTAATGCTTCTTGTGTTTTATTTATGCCAGATCTTGATAATAATCTTATTGCTTTATCTAAATCTTCCATATAAAGTTTTGCCAAATCTAAAGGATTATCAAAGTATATTTTTAGATATGAAATTAATTCTTCATCACTAAAACCTATAGCTAAAGCATTCATGAATAATTTATTGTCTTCTATCCATTTCTTTACTATAGCTGTTTTTGCTTCATTAGAAGTATACTTAAATTTATCTAAATTACTATTTGCTCTTTGTATCTGAAAATCTAATGGTAATATTTTAATTAAATTAGGATAATCGAAAAATATTTGACTAAGTAACATTTCATTATGTGCATATTCACTATTTGAAAGATACTTTTTCATAACTTGTTCTTCATCAAGACTTTTAATTTCTTTTGCAAAAGCATTTGCTTCATTTCTTCTTTTATTGCTTTGCATTGTTTTAAAGAATCCCATTTCATATCCTCCCTAATATTATAGTAATTATATCATAATTATTATTTCTTGCTCAAGTATTTATGATTAATTGCTATAGTTTTTATTCCTATTCCATATTTAAATGCTATAGTAGCAACTCCGCTTTTAATTGAAACTACTATTCCTTCACCAAATATTGTATGTATAACGGTATCACCAACATTTATTTGAGTTACAGAATTATCATTATACATATTAGTTATATTATTATACTTTTGTCTTTCTACTTGTGTAACTGTTTTATTAATTAAGCTACTATCTATTTCTTTTACAAATCTACTTTCTATTGTACTAGATGTTTTACCAAATAAAGTACGAACTTTTGTACTAAGTAAAAATAATTGTTTTTTAGCTCTTGTTATACCAACATAGCATAGTCTTCTTTCCTCTTCTAATTCACTATTGCTTTCAAAACTTCTCATATGAGGAAATAATCCTTCTTCTAATCCAGAAATAAATACTACATTGAATTCAAGTCCTTTAGCAGAATGAAGTGTCATTAAACTAACCGCTTCATCAGACTCTTTATATAATCCTCTATCACTAACAAGAAGAATATTTTCTAAAAATGTTTCTAAGTCAAATATACCACTTTCCTCAAATGCTATAGCTACACTTTTAAACTCATTTAAGTTTTCTATTTTAGATGCACTTTCAAGTGAGTTATCTAACTCATATTCCATTCTTAAACCCGTTTTTACAAGTACTTCCTCTATTAATTCTGATAATTTAGAAGATTTAGAATACTCTATTAAACTTTCCATCATAATTTTCCATTCTAATTCTTTACCTGTATCTATAGCATCAAACATACTAATATTATTATCTTTTGCTTTAGCTCTTAATACTTCTATAGTTTTATTACCAATTCCCCTTTTAGGAGTATTAATAATACGTTCTAAACTAACAGAATCATTCTTATTATAAATAATATTTAAATATGAAATTAAATCTTTTATTTCTTTTCTATTATAGAAATAAAAACTACCTATTATATTATATGGAATATTACTTTTAACAAAAGCTTCTTCAATAACTCTACTTTGTGCATTAGTTCTATAAAGAACTGCAAAATCATTATACTTAAATCCTAAACTTACTAAATATGTTATTTTGTCTACTATATATTTTGCTTCTTTTAACTCATCTTCTACTCTAATATACTCTATTTTGTCTCCATCTGCACTTGATGTCCATAATTTTAATTTCTTACCTTCAGAATTATTCTTTATAACTGAATTAGCAGCTTTTAAAATATTGTTTGTACTTCTATAGTTTTCTTCTAATAAGACAACTTTAGCATTTTTATAATCTTTTTCAAAATTAAGAATATTTTTATAATCTGCTTGTCTCCATGAATATATGCTTTGATTAGCATCTCCTACTACAAATATATTATAATTTTTTTTAGCTAATAATTTACATAATTCATATTGAGTAGTATTAGTATCTTGATATTCGTCTACTAATATATAAGTAAATCTATCTTGATACTTTTCTAAAACAGTTTTATCTTGTTTAAATAATTCTACTGGTAAAAGTAATAAGTCATCAAAATCGACCGAATTGTTTACTTTTAATAAATGTAAATACTCTCTATAAACTATGTAAATTATTTTGTCAACATCACTTAAAAATAATTTTGAATATTGTTCTGGAGTTATCCCTTCACTTTTTGCCATACTTATACGAGAGATGAAGTGTTTAATATCATATTCTTTAGGATCTAAACTATTTTCTTTTAATATTCTTTTAATTAATGATTTAGTGTCATCTGTGTCAAGTATGTTAATGTTGGATGTAAAGTTAAATTGCTGATAATTTTCTCTTAATATTTTATATCCAAAAGAATGAAATGTCCCTATAAAAACTGAATCAGCTATATCACCAATTTCATTTTCTACTCTATATCTCATTTCTTTAGCAGCTTTATTTGTAAAAGTTATTGCTAAAATATTGTATGGACTTACTCCATCATTTATTAATTTTATTATTCTTTGTGTTAAAACTCTTGTTTTTCCACTACCTGCGCCCGCTAAGACTAAGCATGGACCAAGTCCATGATTAACTGCTTCTAATTGTTTTTCATTTAATGTCATATCTTACCTCTTAATAATTATAACATTATTGATTATTCATTAAAAGCAAACAAATAAAAATTATACATAAAGTATAATTTTTAATAACCTGTTAAATAGTCATAATAATCTTTAAAGTACATATTATTTCTATAATTTGTTAAGTAAGTATTTGGTACATTCATTGCCATTCCAGTACCATTATCTGCGAATGTGTAGAATCCTGTTAATTTAGGTACTGCAGAATTGAATGTGTATGTATTTAAACTTGTACATCCTTTAAATGCATAAGTACCTATAGTTGTAAGATTACTATTTAATGTGATACTTTGCAAATGAGTTTGATTCGCAAATGCTTCGTACCCAATAGTTGTAGTAGCAGTTGGAATTGTATATGTTGTTGCTGTTTTTCCATTTGGATATTTAATTAGTTGAGTTCCATCTCTACTATAGAGTACTCCATCGTTCGACGAGAAATAAGTGTTTTGTGAATTAACATACAAGTTCTCAACAACTGAATTGCCAGATAAGAATCCTGGCTCAACGGACTCTATATAACTTGAAAGTGTTATGCTTTCTACCTGAGTATTATTATCAAAAGCATCAGCAGATATTTTATTAATATAATATGTATATTGTCCATAGTATACAAATCCATTCCAAATTGTAATATCCGTATCAGTTCCGGTATAACCTACTAACGTAGCATATCCTCCAGTTCCTTGTGCATTAGGATATAGAACATATAAATAATCTGAAAAATAACTTGCATTTGATTGAGTATGATACATCCATGGTACTCTTTGTGCCAATTGTTGTCTTACCGAATCAAGTGGTACAGCATAACTAAAATTAGATTGATATACACCTGAACTTACTTCTTCATAATCAGGAAGTGCGGTAGATGCAGTAGTTGGAACTGATTGCACATACATACTAAGTAATGTAGTTGGCCCATCGGGATATGGATTCCAAAGAGCATACGCCCCTATTGTAGATACACCTTGACCTAATTGAATGTTTACAATTGAATCCATTCCATATAAGGCATGATCAGATACAGTATTAACTGCGTCTAATATAAAGTTTCTTACTGTATCACATTCAGCAAATGAATATGAATCTAATGTTCTTATTTGTCCGCCTTCAACTCTTAAGAATTCTCCACCATAGAATGCATAAGCTCCAACTATAGCTATATTTAATGGTAATTGCATTTCATAAGTTGTATCAAATGTTACAAACCTAAATGCATAAGGACCAATAGATACAACATTGTATGTAGTACTATTAACAGTTAAACTTGATGGTAATGGAAAATCATCATCTATATCTGCTCCATGATATTCAATTATTTCATATCCTGTAACATTATTTCCATTATATGCACTTACTGTAACAGTTCTAACTGAATAAACACCAATATCATATGGATATAATCCAAATGTATAACTTCCCACCATAGTTCCAGTCGGGAATATATAGTCAGATAGAGCACTTGGTAAAGTATTTTTATATGCACTTTGATATGTATTAGTTCCATTAGTTGTTGTGGTTCCATTCGGAACATATATTCTAAATCTATCCCCTATTAAACTTCCACAATTATAAAACGCATTATCCCCTATAGTTATTAGCATAGTATTTGTTGCTGTATCAGCATTAGTACTAGTAAAGAATATTTGTTCTACTCCAGTGCATCCATAAAATGCATTTGTTCCAATAGATGCAACAGTTCCTAAATTTAAATAATTTAATTGTGTATTATTTGCTAAAGCATATGATTCTATTGTATTAAGTTTAGGCAAATTTACTGTGTATAACTTGTTACCCATTAGGGCATAATCACCTACAAATTCAACATTATTTAAATTAATAATATGAACTTTTCCTTTGTTATAAAAGGCATAGTCATCTATATAGTAAAGTGTTGAATTAACTATATCAACTTCGGCACTATTATTAAATTCGGCATGCTTAAATGCTCTATCTCCAACTCCTATAACATCATATGCAGTTCCATTTATCGTTACACTTGTCGGGAGTATATAAGTAGATCCTATTCCTATTCCATGATATTCAACTAACTCGCATCCTGTTACTACTGTACCATTGGCAAGAGTATACTCTTTTAATGTTACACTGTATTCGCCAATATCATTTGGAATAGAGCTGGAAGTATAATTTCCCATCATATGTCCATCATAATCATAAAAATAATCTTTATATTCATCTCTAAATGCGTTAGCATATTCACTAGTAATAAAATCTGTTACTGTATAACTTACTGTTTGATCATAACTAGCTTCTCCACTAAATGTATGAGAATTTACATTACTCCATGTATAACTAGTTGACCATGTATAAACTCCAAATGTAAATTCTATATATGAATTAGGACTTATAGTATCATTTGTTCCATCACTTTCAAAAATATAAGTTGAACTTGATGCACTATATGACGCTCCAGATAGAACATTAGTATAAAAATATGTGTCATAATTATCTATTCCTAAATTTGTACTTGTTGCTGTCCAATCATATAATGTGTATGCTGTATTATTCGTTATTCTTACTGTACATGTATACACATATCTATTTCTACCACTAATTCTTACAGTAGTTCTTGGACAACTATCTGTTATTGTTGGATAAGCTGTATTCGTTTGTGTATCATATCTTGTTACTTCATCTCCACTAACATAGAATCTAATTCTATCATTTGTTAAACTTCCTACATTAGTAAATCCATATTTATTAAATACCCTTGTTTCACTTCCAGGATCAAAGAATGTTTGTATTAAATTAGGTAAATTATACATTGCATTTTCTTCAACAATAGCCACACTACCTAAATTAAGTTTATAAGTTGATGTCATGTTAGCTATAGCGTAAGAACCTATACTATATAGATTTGGAACAATTAATGATTCTAATGCACCATTATTAAATGCATAATCATCTATATATAATAAACTACTAGATGTTAAACTTACAATTGCTCCTATACCATCAAAAGCATGAGCACCTATATTCATAATAACATTGTTTGTTAATGACCCACCTGTTTCTCCTTCAGATATAGCAGCATGCTTATATGCATAATTACTAATAGAAATAACATTATATGTAGTTCCATTTAATTCATAAGATGTAGGAATTGTAAATGTATTATTTATATCAGCCCCATGATATTCAATGATTTCTAAACCACTTACATCATTTCCGGCAACATCTTGTATTGTAACAAGTCTTACACTATATTCACCTATATCATAGTTTATTGGTGTATTTACAAATGATCCAACTATTGTTCCCATAGGATATATATAATCTGAATATGAAGATAATAATGCTTTAAAATATGATACATTAGTTTCTAAAACGTATATTCTAAGTCTATCATTAGCATTTGTACCGATATTGCTCATAGCAGTAGAAGAAATAGAAACATTAGTAGTATTATTAGTACTTAAAAATACTTGTTCTAAGTTTGGATTATCTGATATAGCATAGTTACCCATAATTTGTACATCACCTAAAGTAGCACTATATAATGTAGACATACCACTCATAGCATAGTCTCCTAAATAATTAATACTAGGAAATCTAACATAATTTAATACTGTATTATGAAGACCATAAGCTTTAACTGAAACTAAATTATTAGCAGTCATTGATGAAATTGAAATATTCTCAAGTCCATGTTCGTCTATATTTAAAAGCGTATTTGAAACTAAGTCTATTGTTTGTCCACTTTGAGTAGAAACATGCCTATAAGCATATTCTCCTATTGAAATTATCTGCATTAACGAACTAGTAGAACAATAAGCATCCATAACACTAGCACTTATACTTTGTGATACTGTGTTATATTTAAATGATATTTGTCTACTACTTAATGCACCAATACTTCCGTTACCTGAAACATTTCCAACTGTTAAAATATTTCCTGAATAAGAGATAGTTGTGTTAGTATAAGAATCAAATCCACTTATTCCAGTTGGTAAATTTATTCTAACAGACCAATCACTTATAGCAGAATTTGTGTTATTTGTAATAGTTAATATACCATTATACACATAAACTGAATTAGTATTATCATACCAAGATGATCCTGATATTGATGCTGTTACATCTTCTTCTAAATTAAGTACATCAGGAAGTTGATAACTACTTGTTAAATCTGCTCCATGGTATTCAATCATCTCATATGCTGAAACAGCCTCACCAGATGCATTATTAATAGTAATTGGTCTTACACTATATTCTCCCCAATCATATGGTATAGCTACGTGCTGATAAGACCCAATAATAGTTCCTCTTACATATACATATTGATCATGACCAGTAAATAAAGTTTTGTATCCTCTTAAATAATTAAACCCTCCACTTGTCTGCCCATCAGGAACATATACTCTTAATCTTCCATCCAAATATGATCCCCAATTAGTAAATATAGCATTAGTTCCGATAGTTAAATCTATTGTTTCAGCATTATTAACTACTTTAGTCATCATATTATTAAACCAAACACGACCTAATTGAGGGCAATTATAAAATGCATAGTCTCCTATTACTTTTACTGTACCTAAATTAGCTTCATAAAGTACCGTATTATCATAAAACGCATAAGGCATAATAGTTGTTACAGTTTCTAATGATAAATATGTAATTGGAGCTCCATAAAAAGCATGACTTCCAACATAAGTTAATAAATCTGCTGTAACATTTACTATATTTGTTTCATAAAATGCATACTCGTTAACAGTTACAACATTATTTAAATTAATACTTATAATATTATCACTATAGAAAGCATATGAATCAATGTATGTTAATGTACTCGGAAGAGTAATTGCTGTTCCATTAGAATCTGTTAATAATCCTCTATAAGCATTTACTCCTAAGGAAGTAACACTTTTTGTTACTGAAGAAGAAGTAATGGTATTAGGAACTGTTAAAGAGGTTCCTACTGAAACTGAATTTATAAAATAAGATATTCCATATCCATCATTATAATTATATACAAAGTACATTTTATTATCAGATAAAGTTGCTGCATAATATACTTTTGATTCATCTATATTGGTTGTAGTTCTATATAAGCTTATTGCTCCTGATGGAACAAAAAATCTTGTAGAACTACTAAATGCTCCAGAGACAATAGTTGGAGGAATTTGTCCTTCAAAGTTTACATACCTTGCGCTTTTAAAAGAATTAGCACCTATTGAAGTGACACTTAAAGGTATAGATAAAAATGTAAAGTTACTTCCAGCATTTATACGTCCTAAGTTTACGTTTTCAAAAGCTCCACTTCCTATAGCTGTAGTTGTCTTAGACAAAATAACTGTTTTTAAAGTTGTTTTATTTGCTAAAGTATTATCTGCTATTCTATTTAATGTATTTCCATCTATTACTGTTGCATTGGCAAGGCTCAAATATTCAATATTTGAAACTGCACTACTTGCTAAATAAGTGAAATCTTCATTTTCAAAATATGAAGAATTCATGGTGTATATTACTAATTTTACTATATTGGAAATATTTGTGTCTACCGTTAATGGATCTATTTCAGTAAAATATTCCTCCAATAATCCTTGTAGTGTTTCACTATTTGATCTAATGTAAACATAATAAGAATTTGCTTCTCCTTGTATAGGAACAACAGAAGCATCAGGAGCTCCTTGACCTATATCATCACCGCCAAAACCATCAGATCCTGAAACAGTAATATCGTTTGAAGATACACCTGCAACTATTAAAGTATTACCATTATTAGGACCCAAATAAGGAGTTGAATTACTTGGAAGTACTATACTAGAACCTCCTAATACTCCTAAGATAGTATTAAGATTATAAACATATATTTGATATTTTGAAAATGAATCAATTAAATTCATATTTTGTAATTGTATTTGAGTTATTGTTCCATTATTAATTATTTCTATATTAGTAGATCCCGTAGCACCTACAACATATCCAACTTGAACATTCGGAGCTATTGTTATTCTTGTATTTGACATAACAATTATGTCTACAGGAACATTTCCTACTTTATTATTTATAATTCTAACTGATTCTAAAAGTATACCGTCTTCTTGTTCATTCTGTATACCATTTACTGTGAATGTTCCACCAACATAAATATCATAGCTTGTATTTAATCCAATAAAATGTACTTGTGATTTTGGAGTATTAATATAAAAGTCTGATCCAATATCTATTTTTCCTCCACCAGAAGTATCTATTGTAAGACCACCTACTTCAACAAAATCATATACTAAATCTCCAGTGATATTTAAATTAAATGTATCAGTGTCTAAATGAACTCTTCTTGCAAAATCAATATCTCCTGATATTGTTATATCAGATGCTAATTTAATTGTGTCTCCTGAAAGTGCATTTAGAGCTGCATCTCTAAACTGAGTTTCATTTTCTACTAACCATATTTCTCCTTCGGAAGAAGAACCTTGATCAACACCCGATTGAACTGAATAAACATTAGCATGAATAGCAACAGAAGCACCTGAATAATTTGCAGAATTAATAGCTTGATACATTCCCCAATCAATTCTGTAATACCTATAATTATTTTCATCTGTTGTTCCATCTTTTTCTATAGTACCTCTCATAAGTGTTTGAGGAATTGTTGTCATATTAGATACTGGAATATCTGAAGCACTTTCTAAATTGGTAGGTACGGGATTTGCTGCAGCATAAGCTTCTAATTTAGTAGGATACGTTCCTGTGATTGTTGAAGCAAGAACTTCATCAGTAATATCATATACACGATAATATAAAGTTCCTGCATTTGATGTAGTACCATCTAATGTAAAAGATAATATATAATCTATATCTAAACTACCTGTATTTCTAATTGAAACATATCTAGAAGTAATTGATGTATTGCTTATATCATCTTCTTCTACTAGTGTAAGTGTATCTCCAACAACTCCTATAATACTACCGTCTTCATTATATTGGGTTACTTCATGAACCACTGTTCCTAATGTAATTTGTGTTCCTTTACTAACATATTCGCTATAAAACCACGAATATGCATTATATATTAATAATACAGATATAACTGCTAATAGTGATGCTTTCGCCATCACTCTCTTAGTCAAGTATTTAGAATAGTTTTCTTTTACATTAAATACTCTATCTTTATTTGATTTATTAGCCTTACCGATATAATCATAAATTTTATTATAATATTTAATTACAAATTTTTTTATATTTTTATATATTTTAATAGATTGATTTTTAATGAAACATCTAGCTATTACAAAGTATTTGAAATTATATATTTTTTTTAGACCTCTATATTCTAAACAGCCAACATATACAACTCCTAATATTTCATAATAATAAAATTTAAATAGTTTTCTTTTTATTCTTTTTATTAATCTTTTTATCTTAGAAAATAATTTACTTATATATTCATTAGATTTAATAGTATGAAAAAACTTAGCAAAAACATTGCTTATATTATTACTAATATTTTTAATTAGTTTTTTCATACTTTCCTCCTAACTCTTTTTTTCTTTTACGGCTTTTATTTCTTTCAATATATCTTTGATTTCATTATAATATATAAATATTAAAGGAACAATTATTATAAGAATAAATCCTATCGTTGTGCTCATTATTCTTTCAACAAAACTAAATATTTTAAATTTATATACAAAACTTCCTAAAACTTGCTCTGAATAAACTGCTGGATCATTAGAAACATTTTGAATACCTTTAGTATAAAATATTTTTCTTCCTTCCTCATCTTTAATAGCAACTATTTCATGCGTTACGATTTTTCCTTTTAATTCCCCACTCATTCCATTAAATGTAATAATATCTCCTACTTTATATTCATAAGCTTTTTTCTCTTTAATTAATATAACATCTCCTACTTTAAGTTTAGGACTCATACTATCTGTTATAATCGAAAATGTTCTATATCCAAATAAACTAGGATTATTTGGTAACACTTTCTGATAAGCTGTAAATATGACAAAACATACTAATAAAATTAGTATTATAACTTTAAATATATTTAATATTTTTAATAATATTGGTTTATATTTATTTATCATATTTTCCTTTCTATGATGGCTTAACAAACATAATTGTTCCAACTGTAAAAGTTGAACCCTGTAATGCATTTGGAGTATCAACATCAATTTCAATATTCCAATAGTAGTTTATAGATGAAGATGCAGGTATTTTTACGCTGTCTACAAAATCAAAATAATATCTACTATATTCATCATCATATTCTAACCTATCATTTAATTTAAAAGAGAATAAGTCAGGATTAGTGGAGTTAAAAATTAAATAATTTCTTAATAAGTTCAAACTTCCACCTAAATTTGTAAAAGATATTTTTACTCTTGCATCAACATCATTATTATTTGTAAGCGTAAATCTATATCTTTGTATTTGTCCAGGATATGCATTATCTATAGTAATTAATTCATCTGTAGGCAATTGACCTTGTAAAACGTATGAATTATTAACTAAAACATATAATGCCACATCTATATCACTATCCGTGATATAGAAATGTCTATCATATTCAACTGATTCACCCACCGATGGATCCGTTTGCATCCATCCGTATGTAACAGCTGTAAGTACAATAATTATTGCTATACTTAATATTATTGATAATTTATTATTCATGGCTTACTCCTATTGAAAAGTTACTAAAGTAGCATAACTTTCTGGTGACTCACCTACAACTTCCGCTATTCTTACGTAAACACTTTGATAACCTGTAAAAGCTTGGGTTGAACTCGTTACGGCAGTCCATGTTGTGGTGGTGGTATTTGTTGTAGCCCATTCCATTGTTGTATCAAGACCGATAATTGTATAATCAGTATTTCCAGTTAACGTAGGAGCTGCTAGTAATTGATTAGCACTGCCAAATTTTACAACTGCATTGACTATAGTTGATGCCAAAGTATTAGTGCAATCTATATCTCCACCTTCAAGCCATATTTTGATATTCATGGCCACTCTCGTATTAGCTGCCATTGAAAATAAAACTTTGTCCGTATCCAATTCATCATCATCGCTTGTCCCTCTTCCACCGTTTCTATAATCTAGTGTCCTAACTAATTGATTTGTATAATATGACGAGGGTATTGAGCCATAAGTAAAAGTTCCAGTTGTTATTATAGCTTTTGTTGTATAAGGATCAGTTATGCCATTTTCAGGAGTAGATCCAAAAATTATTGTAGATGTTGTATTTGCAGAAGTAGGATATGTAATTGAAACTCTTATTGCTTCCCACGCTGCTCCATCTATTAAGGTATCTTTATGAATATATACATGTTTAGGATATTCTTCAGTCTGTAAATAAAAATCAAAATCTACATATCCATTGCTTATCATTTGAGTATTACTACCATTTGCTGAAGGTAATAATACGAATTCAGGAGTACTCATTGCAACACCTTGATTAAAATCTATTGTATAAAAATTTTGTGCATTGGCAGATGAGACTTGCTTAAGTTCAAAAGAATCTAAATTCCCAAGAACATTATTTAAATTAATATTTGTTCTAGCAGCACTATCAGGCTGTAATTTTATTACAAGTCCATCAGCAGCTGAAACTTGAATATTAGAAATATTAATAGATGGATTTGATTTATCAGCAAACCAAGCATAAGATGCAATTACCAACGCACTACTAAATCCTAATAATAATATAATTTTAAATATAGTTTTCTTCATTTTCACACTCCAAAATCTAACATGACAGTATCAGATGCGAAAGTAGAAGTAGTTTCTAAATATCTTACATATACAACTTGATTAGATGTAAATGTAGGTATATTTTCACTATCATACGCTGTCCATGTTACTTTATTATCTGTACTATATTCCATTGTTTCATCCATTCCTGATATAGTATTTAAAGTTATTGATACTTGTGGAATATTTTCATTTAATGTTTTTTGTATTCCAAGAAAAGTTAAATTAAAATTAAATATTCCTCCTTTTAATGCTTGAACAGCATCTCTATCATTACCTTCTACCCATATTCTAACACTCAATCCAGCCATTGCTTCTACACCAGTTTCTGTATCTATATATAAAAGCATAGGATCTCCATTTGCACTTCTAGTAGTATATGAAGCATGAAGCGTATCCCTTAAGTTAGGAACATCAGCTAATGCAAAAGTAGTAGTATTTGTTACATCATAATATCTATAATCTTGTGAAGTATTTGAATTAAGTGTTGCTTGATAATTACCATCAGAGTCTTCATAAATATAGTATCCTTTATTGGGAGCCCAAACAATTTTCGTATGATCATCTAATGTATATGTTCCACTAACACTATCATATATGTATGGAACGACTGCCACTCTAACTGCACCAGCTATTAAATCTCTACTAAACTCACCGTATGCACTTAATCTTGTAATATCTGTAAGTTCCATTTCTAAATTATTAGCATCATATATTAATTCATTTGAAGTAGTACCACTCGCAGGACTAACCGCAGAAATATCTTCTAAAAACATTCCAACACTTACATCATTTTTAAACCAAACATCAAACATAATATAATCATCCCTAGAAGCTTCAACAAAACTTAATGGATTTCCGTTATTATCCATAGAACCTAGTTTATAAAAAGTAAAACCATTGCTAGTAATCTCATGATCAAATTGAAAATCTTGGCCTTCAAAAATACTAAGATTTGTTCCCCACCCAGCTTCTCCAGTTGCAGATACCTGAATATTATTTGTTCTTACTGTTCCTACTTCAATTCCTGATACTTCACCAGTTTCATTATTAACAAACCAAGCATATGAAAAAACAACAATTGATAGTCCTATTACTATTAATTTTATTATTGTACTACTAATTTTCTTACTTGTTTTGTTATCCATTTTACCTCAATCTTGAAAAAGCCAATTGTTTATTCTTGTTATATCCTTTTAATAATCCTTTAAATTTCTTAATAATATCTTTATCAGTTTTCTTCTCATTTTCTGTAGCAAGTTTAAATTCTTCAGTAAGAAGTTTTTTAAACTCTTTTTCACTATATTTCCTATTATTAACTATAAAGTCATTTATCAATTTCTTTAATGCATATCTATTAATTTGATCTTCTTCATAAGTCTTTTTATTATCAAAATTATTTAATATTACATAATCTAAGAAGAATGACATATCCATATTCTTTTTAGTTTTTATCTCATCTACACTTTGTTTAGTATCATTTACTTCTTTTTTATCTTTAACATCATATCTTTCAATAAATTCCCACAATTCTAATGCTTTTTGAAAATCATGATTCTTTAAAATAACATTTGTTTTTCTTATTGGTGACTTTACTGGAACAGCTTGAGCCAATTCTTTAACAAAAGGTGTTTTTAAGAAATCACCTATTATCATTTCAATTCTTGCAAGTCTTTGATCAACACTTTCTCCACTAGAAGAAACACCTGCTAAATCCTCAAATAAATTTGTTTCCATATTTAATGATATTTTAACATTCTCAGAACCAAGTTTTGTGCTACCATTATAGTTCATTACTTTCTTTTTAGTAGCGTAACTTCCACTAGCAGTAGCTTCTTTTCTTAATTTAAAGAAATAATTTAAATTGTTCAAAAGTGAAATAACAAATCTATTCTCATAAATATCAAAGCTTTCTTCTTTATGTATATTTAAAACTTTACTTGGGGTTATAGTTCCTTCTTCATCAACATCTTGAATTAAGTTAGTATGTGTAGCTAAATGTTTTATTGTTTCTTGACTTATCTTTTTAGCCTTTTCAACAGGAACTATTTCTTCTTCTTGCATAATGAATCTTCTTGGATTACGAACTATATTATCTAAACTTTGAAGTGTTTCTTCAATCTTATCAATCCATGAATAATCATATTCTACACTTTGAAAAGATGAATCAACAACAACCTTTGATTCATTTCCACCAACAAATTGTTGCATTGCTTTATTATCAGTTTCATCTAATATAGTTAACAATTCATTCTTGTTCATCTTTTATGCTCCTTTTTTACATTGATTTTTTAAGTCTTGCTAAATATTCTTTACACTCATTCATATTTTCTTTACCGAAAGTTTTATCTAAGAATTTAACATAACCATCTATTTCATCACGAATAAATGATAAGTTTAACTGTTCAAATTTTCTTAATACTTTTCTTGCTAATATATAATCAAATCCATCAATTTCTGTTCCTCCACATGCTACATATACAGGAACAAATTCTTTAATATGTTTTACAATACGATTACCAAAGGCTAGTCTAAAATGTTCAATAACATAATTATCCATGTCTTCTAGTTTATCTAAAGTTTCTTTTGATACAGGATGCTCTTGCTTAGCTTTATTAAATAAACTTTCTAAATATGTACTATTAATTTTCATAGCTTCTGTTGGAATTGCATCAAAAACTTGTCCTTTATCATTTATATCTATTGGCATAGCACGGTCATAAACTTTATCAGTTACCATAAATG
>CAZDPZ010000019.1:0-17622 GCA_964507635.1 uncultured Clostridium sp. | reverse complement strand
TTATACACAAGCGCATATTATTGGACAATGTCACCTAACATCTTCTCGTCTGGCGATTCTAATGAATACAGCTTGTATACTTCGGGCCATCTGGTCAACAGCTATGTCCGCGCTACTCGCGGCGCGCTTCCGGCAGTTTTCCTAAACGCTGAAACCACTGTTTCAAGCGGAGTAGGGACATATAACAGTCCTTATGTGATAAACTAAGTAATATCGGCTAATCGCTTAGAGAGTCGTTTGAAACCCTTTTCAAACGACAAATAGCGCCCATTAGGGCGAAAATTTAAGTCTAATATATAAACATTAAAAATTTTTAATGTTTTTTAATGTTTAAAAAGTTATTAATTTATTATATAATTGTTATAGGAGAAATGTATGAATAAGATTGATAGGATGAAGGAATTGATTAATATACTTAATAATGCATCTATGCATTATTATAGACTTAGTGATAGTATTATGAGTGATTATGAATATGATAAGTTATATGATGAGCTTGTAAAGTTAGAAAGTGAAACTAATACTATTCTTTCTAATAGTCCTACTATTAATGTTGAATATGAAGTATTGGATTCATTAGAGAAGTTTACTCATCCATCTTCTATGTTATCTTTATCTAAGACTAAGAGTGTAAGTGATTTAGAAAGTTTTTTAGGTGATATGGAAGGCATTTTATCTTGGAAGTTAGATGGTCTTACTATTGTTTTAACTTATGAAAATGGAACTCTTTTAAGGGGTGTTACAAGGGGAAATGGAATAGTAGGGGAAGTTATAACTAATAATGTTAAACAGTTTAAAAATATACCTTTAAGTATCCCATATAAGGGTCATTTAGTTATTAGAGGTGAAGCTATTATAAAATATAGTGATTTTAATAAATTAAATGAAGGATTAGATATAGAAAGTGATTTATATAAGAATCCTAGAAATTTATGCTCAGGTTCTGTAAGGCAATTAGATCCTAAAGTAGCTAAGTCTAGAAATATTAATTGTATTATATTTGCTTTAATTGAATGTGATATGGATTTTAATAGTAAATCTTCTTCTTTTGAATGGTTAACTAAAGAAGGATTTGAAGTTGTAGAATATAAAAAAGTAAATAATAAAAATATTAGTGAATGTGTAAATAATTATAAAAAAAGAATATCAAATTATGATATTCCATCTGATGGTCTTGTATTATGTTATGATGATATTACATATAGTAAATCATTAGGCACTACTGCTAAGTATCCTAAAGATGCTATAGCATTTAAATGGATGGATGAAAGTTATGAAACTACTTTAAAAGAAATTGATTGGATGGTATCAAGAACTGGTTTAATAAATCCTGTTGCTATATTTGATCCAGTTAATATAGATGGAACAATAGTATCTCGCGCTTCTATTCATAATTTATCTATTATGGAAAAATTAAAATTAGGTATTTTAGATAAAATAAAGGTATATAAAGCTAATATGATTATTCCTCAAATATCTGAAAATATTACTAAGAGTAATAGTATTATAATACCTTCTAAATGTCCTATATGTAATCATGATACTATAATTAAATCTATAAATGATAGTAAATATTTGTACTGTACTAATGATCATTGTGTAGCAAAATTATTAAAGAAGTTAACTTTATTTACTAGTAGAAATGCTATGAATATAGAAGGCCTTAGTGATGCTACTCTATATGAATTTATATCTATTGGCTTTATTAAATCATTTTCTGATATATATCATTTAGATAGATATAAAAATAATATTATTGAATATGAAGGTTTTGGAATAAAGTCATATAATAATTTAATTAATGCTATAGAAAGTTCTAGAAAAGTTAAATTAGCTAATTTTATATATTCATTAGGTATACCAAATATTGGATTTGCTAGAGCTAAATTGATATGTAATAAATGTAATAATGATTATGAAACTTTAAGGAGTTTAGATTTAGAAAGTTTAAGTAATATAGATGGAGTAGGAAATATCATAGCTTTAGAATGGATTAATAAGTTTAATGATATTGAATTTGTTAATGAAGTAAATGATTTATTAAAAGAAATAACTTTTATTGATGTAAAAAGTAATGTTAATAAAGTGTTAAATAGTAAAGTATTTGTTATAACAGGTTCTTTGGAAAAATATAATAATAGAGATGAATTAATTAGTTATATTGAGTCTTTAGGAGGAAAGGTTGTTACATCTATTTCTTCTAAAGTTAGCTATTTAATTAATAATGATATTAATTCTACTTCAACAAAGAATAAAGATGCTAAAGAGTTAAATATTCCAATTATTAATGAAGATGATTTTATTAAGTTAATTAAGTAATGGAAATATTTTTCCAATAGTGTATAAAAAAGTAAAGTTTTGGAAAAACATTTCCAAAACTTGACTTTTTAATTATTTTGAGTATAATAATATTAGGAGATGAATTATATGATACAAAGAGACAATTATCTTAATGAATTAAAAATATGGAAGAATAAAGATTTAATTAAAGTTATTACTGGAATTAGGAGATGTGGAAAATCAACTTTATTTGAATTATTTATTGATTACTTAAGAAGTATAGGTATACCTGAAAGTCACATCATAAAGATTAATTTAGAAGATCCATCATTTCAGTTTAAAGATTATATGGAATTTTATAACTATGTTAATTCTAAAATAATTGATAAGGATGAGTATTATGTTTTTTTAGATGAGGTTCAGAATGTTAAAGAATTTCAAAAAGCGGTTGATGGTTTATATATAAAAAAGAATGTTGATGTTTATATAACTGGATCAAATGCGTATCTTTTATCTGGAGAGCTTGCTACTCTTTTGTCAGGGCGATATATTGAAATTAAAATGTTACCATTGTCATTTAAAGAGTATTTATCTACATTTGAAGAGAATGAAAATGCATATAATGTTTTTCTTGAATATATGAAGAATGGCGGAATGCCAGGTACTATTAGTATAATAAAATCATATCCAAATGAAATAGACAATTATTTGGAAGGAATCTTTTCTACTATAGTGTATAAAGATATTATGGCAAGGAATAATATTAATGATAAAATATTATTAGAAAATGTATTAATGTTTATTTATGACAGTGTAGGTAGCCCAATTTCAACAAAAAAAATAAGCGATACATTAACGAGTAAAAATATGGCAACTAGTAATCATACTGTAGAGAATTATATATCTGCCTTTTTAGAAAGTTACTTAATATATAAGGCAGAAAGATTTGATATAAGAGGAAAAAATTTATTATATAGAGACTATAAATATTATGCGGTCGATACAGGACTTAGAAGTTATTTACTAGGAAAGAAATCAGATGCAGATATGGGTCATATATTAGAAAATATAGTATATTTAGAATTGATTCGCAGAGGCTATAAGGTTTATATTGGAAAAATTGATGATTTAGAAGTTGATTTTGTAACACAAAATCGTGATGGAATACAATATTATCAAGTTGCACTTTCTGTTAGAGATGAAAAAGTTTTAGAAAGAGAGTTAAGATCTCTACAAAAAACAGGTGATCATTATCCTAAATATTTATTAACACTAGATATGGATTTGGAGGCAGATTATGATGGTATTACTAAAATTAATATAATAGATTGGTTAACAAAAAATTAAAAGACTTTAATCTTTTAATTTTTTTTATCTAATATAGTTATTAATTTATAAAGAATAATTGAGATTATTGTTAATATTAAGATACCTGAGGAAACAAGATTTAGATTAAATACTTGAGAACCATATAGAATTAAATAACCAATTCCGGCTTTTGAAGTTAAGAATTCTCCCATTATAACACCAACTAAGCACATTGAAATATTTATTTTTAATGTATTAATAATTGTACTTTTATTTTCTGGAAGTACTACATTAAATAATATATCTTTTTTTGATGCATTAAATGTTTTTAATAATTTTATTTTAAATTATCAGTATTTTTAAAACCTATATATATGTTTTGAATACTAATAATTATTGAAATAAATATAGCCATAGCTATTATACTTTTTGTATTAGCACCTAACCATATAATTATTATTGGTCCTAATGCAACTTTTGGAAGGGAATTTAATATAGTCAAATATGGATCTATTACTTTAGCTATAAAATCATTATTATATAGAATTATAGATATTATTAATGAAGAAAATGTTACTATTACAAAAGATATTAATGTTTCTTTTAATGTAATAAATATATGAAAAAATAAGTTATTTTGAATATATAAGTTAATAATCGTTTTAATAATTAAACTAGGACTACTTGTTATAAAAGAATTTATTATTTTATATTTTGCTAATATTTCCCAAATAAATATAAAAGATATAAATAAAAGTAATTGTGTGAGTAATATTTTAATTTTTTTGTTTTTTAATTTTTTTAAATAATTAATTTGCTCTTGTGAATTTATGCTTCTATTTCCTTCCATATAATATCGTAGTAATATGAGAAATTTTTATCTTTTCTATTATATATTGGATTTTTTTTATCACATAGATTTATTTCGTGTATATTTAATATACTAGATGGTCTTTTACTTAAAACTATTATTTTATCGCACATAGATATTAATTCCGAAATATCATGACTTACTATGATAACAGTTTTTTCTTCTTCTTTAATAATATTATAAACATCATCACTTACTCTTAATCTTGTTTGGTAATCTAATGCGGAAAAAGGTTCATCTAATAGTAATATATCTGGTTTAGTAGAAAGCGTTCTAATTAAGGCTACTCTTTGTTTCATTCCACCTGATAATGAATTAGGATAAGAATCTTTAAATTCATATAATCCATATTTCTTTAATAAATGTAATACATAATCTTTTGTATTCTTATTGAGTTTTTTTGATATTTTTAAACCTAATGTGGCATTATCTAATATAGTAAGCCAATCAAACAATACATCACTTTGAAACATATATCCAATAGAAGAATTATTTATATAAATATTTCCATTATATTCTTTATCTAACCCTGATATACAATTTAATATACTACTTTTTCCACAACCAGATGGTCCGATTATTCCTATGAAATTTTTTGTATCTATATCAAATGAAATATCTTTAATAGCTTGTATTTCTCCATTAATTGAGTAGTAAGTCTTTGAAAAATTTTTAACGGACAATATACTCATAATTATTTATTAAATTCATTAGTTATTAGTATATTTGGATTGATTTTTTCATTTATTGTTTTACCATATAACATAATATCTAGTAATCTATCATAATCTTTTTCACTTACATACGTGCTTTCATACCATGAGTCAGCTTCTTTATATCTTGAAACTATTTTTTCTAAATCTGAAAGTGTAGTATCTGGAAATTGATTAATTATATATTTAGCAATAGTTTTTGCATTATTATTATGTACGAAATTAAGTCCCTTATTTAACGCATTATTAAATTTTTGAATAGTTTCTTTGTTATTATTAATAAACTCTTCTTTAGCATAAAAAGCTGTATATGGCACTACACCAGATATACTTCCTAATGAAGTTAAGACACATCCTTTATTATTTTGTTCAATTTTTAATGCATTTGGTTCAAATAAGTTTACAAAGTCTCCTTGTCCAGATATGTAAGCTCCTGTTAATCCAGCAAACTCAATTGAAGTATCAATTATAGCATTTGTTACATTTGATTCTTTTAGTGCATAATTAAACATCATAAGTGGCATTCCACCACTTCTTCCAGCTAAAATAACTTTATTTGACAAATCTTTCATAGTAAAGGTATCTTTTAAAGAACAATCTCCAATAATAAATTGACCATCTCTTTTAGTAAGTGATGCAAAGGTTAAAAGTTTTTGATTAGAATTGTTATAAATATAAACAGTAGCCTCTGGTCCGCTAAATCCTATATTTGCATCTCCTGATAATACTGAAGTTCCTACTTTATCAGCTCCAGGAGTAAGTATTATTTCTATATCTAATCCTTCATCTTTAAAGTATCCATTCTCATATGAAATGTACCATGGAGCATAAAAAACTGAGTGAGTTACTTCTGCTACTCACTCAATTTATATGATACAGATGATATATATATTAATATTTTTGTGTACTATTTGTCTTATATTTATCATATTACATTTGCAACATAATTGTAACACAGAACATTTATAAACTGACAAATAAATTAATATATATAGACATGAAAAAAAAAAAATGATAAAATTACATTATTATGATAGATATGGGTATGGAGAGCACAGTCTATATATAATATTTATGGAGGGATATAAATGGAAAAAGACAGACGTTTCAGAGTGATTTCTGTTGTTGCATTAGTACTTGCTATAGCAGGAATAAGTATTGGATTTGCCGCATTTAGTAGAGATTTAGAAATTGATACTATTACAGGTAACATTAATCCAGCAGATACATTTGATGTTCGTTTTGGAAAAACTACTGGTACACAAACAACTGGAACTATTACAGGTACAGGTACAGGGTCAGCTACAGGAACTGCAACTATTGATACAGGTGGATTAATTACTAATATTGTTGCTAATTTTGTAAATCCTGGAGATAGTGTAGTATTTAATTTCTTTGCTACTAACAATAGTACTTTCATTGCTTACTTGAATTCAATTAACTTTGTTGAAAATGCTCCTGTGTGTGCAGCTACAGCAGAAAATGGTGCTTCAAGTACAACTGTTTCAAGCATATGTGATGACTTTGAAATAAGCATTAACGTAGGTGGAGAAAGTGAAACTACAGCATCAAATTATACAGATGTTGCTACTATAACTGGTAATTCTATTGCTAAAAAAGTAGATTCTACAATGTATTCAGCACCTATAACATTAACACTTACTTATAAGTCAACTGGTGACTATGCTGATGGTGGAGTTACTGTAACATTCGGTTCTATAGTTTTAACTTATAGTACTGTAGATTAATATATAAATATAATGCTTATACTATCAATTGTTCTCCAATTAGTTTGAGCATTATATCTATTTTAAAGTTATTAAATGGGGAATAGAAATGAAAAAAGGATATATAAAAATACTTATTTTAGAAACAATACTTATTTTTGTTATACTATTTGATAATTTTAAAATGGATAAGTTAAATAACTATTCATTAATTATGATATTAGTTTTAGGATTTTGCATATTTAGACTTTTTTTAGGAAGGGAAAAGAGTAATTATCGTAATACTAAAGATATAATGTTAAATGTCATAATTTATTCAATCATTGTTCTTGCATTAATTACATTGGGCGGAGTTTTTATAGGTTTTGTTAAAATTCCTAGTTATTGGAGTAATGAAGGACTTGTTAATTTCATTGTTCCTACTTTTTTAAAAATAATTGTCATGGAAATATTTAGACATGCTTTATTACAAAAAAGTGAAGGATCTAAGTTATTAATTATAACTACCACTATTATGTTTATTATAGTAGATTTAATATTAAATTTTAACTCATCTACATTTACAACATCTTATGGAATACTAATGTTTATAGCATATTATGTATTACCAAAAGTAGCTAAAAATATATTATGTACATATCTAAGTATTAAAACAGGCTATAAGCCATGTATAGTATATAGATTAATTATGGAATTACATTTATTTATTTTTCCATATTATTCAAATTATGGTGATTATATCAATTCAATGATTGAGATTTTGATACCTTCGATACTATTATTTATAAGTTTTAAGAGTCTTCATGAAAATAAAAAAGAAGATAACATGGTTCATGAAAACGGAGCTTTAAGAATAATAGGATACACGATATCAACTATTTTAATTGGCGCTTTTATTTATTTAACTAGTGGATATTTTCAATATTATATTATTGCTATTGGTAGTGGGTCAATGGTTCCATCTATTAAAAAAGGTGATATGGTATTAATTGAAAAATTAAAAGATGATGAAAAAACTGATTTAGAAGTTGGGAATATTATTGCTTACAAATATCATGAAATTACTATAGTACATAGAATAGTAGATGTTTATAAGGATAAGGATGATATAGTTGTATATACTAAAGGAGACGCTAATGAATCAGTTGACAATTATCCAATTTATTCTGATATGATAGTAGGTAAAGTTGATTTTTGCATTCCTTATATTGGATATCCTGCTGTAATGGTAAATGAAAATATTATGAAATAAAGAATATAAAGAAAGGGAGGAATAAAGATGAAAAAATCTAATGAATTAAAATCTGAAGTTAGAAGAAGACATCATATGAAAAGAGTTTATCGTATTACTTTAGAATTATTTTTGTTTCTCATATTTCTTTATATTACGTATGCTTTATTTATTAAAAGTATTTCAATTAATAAAGTATATAAATTAAATTATAGTGAAAAAAGTAATGTTGATTACAGTGTTTGCTTAAAGAAAAATGACTTTTATGAAAGTGAATGCTTAGAAAAAGGTATGAAATATGTTGCTAGTTTAATAGATACTGTAAAATTAAAAATAGATTATAGTTTTTTAGCTGATCAATTAAATGTAGCTGATTATTCTTCTAGTTTGTTTGCTAAATTAATTATTTCTGATCCAAGTGACAATAATAATATTATTTTTTCTAAGGATTATGAATTAGAAAAAGAAGAAACAAAAAGAGTAGAGAATGAATATGGAAATAAAATAGAAAAAGAAATTGAAATAGATTATGATAAATATAATATTTTAGCTAATCAATTTAAATCTACTTATGGTGTGTCTTCTAATGCAAGATTAGAAGTACATTTTATGGTTAGTGATATTGGTTATTCTCTTCTACATAAAGAATTGGCTTTTAATATTGATAATGATTTAGTAATTAAAATTCCTTTGTCACAAGATGCTATTAATATAGAATTAAATTATGCATCAATAGATGGAAAAAACACAATATATTATAATATAGCAAGAGAAATAACTAATAAAAACTATCTAATATTGTCTTGTATATCTTTTGTTTTTGCATTAATTGTTGGTATTAAATTATGCATATATTTATATAAAGTTTATAATAAAAAAACTGAGTATAATAAAACAGTTGATAAATTGTTAAAAGATTATGATAGATTAATAGTTGAAGGAAGAACTCATCTTCATACAAAAGATTATGACGTAATATATGTTGATAAATTTGAAGAATTAGTTGATGTTCATGATAACTTGAAAACACCTATTATATATTTAGAGATTGTTGAAAATAAAGAATCTTGGTTTTATGTTAAAGATGAAAACAATTTATATTTATATACTTTAAAGAGTAAGTCTTCGAGTGATAAAAATGAAAAAAATAAAGACAACTAATAAAAGAGTAGTAAAGATTAATAGAATTGGAATAACGATTTTAATTATTTCAATATTTTTAGTGTCTGTTGGATATTCTGCTTTTAGTAGTAATTTAACTTTTTCTGAAATTGTATCTAATATTAGTGTTACAGGAGATGTAAGAATAACTAATTTTGAAGTATATGGTACTTCTGAGAGTAATAGTTATTCTTCTTCTGCGACTCATAGTGATAATACTATAGCAACTAATATACATTTGAATTCCAGTTCTTCTTGGGTAAAATATAGGGTTAGAGTTGTAAATGTTGGTAATGTTAAAACAGGAATAGCAAATATACTTGAAAATACTTTATCAAGTGATTTAACATATGTAATTGAAGATTATACATTAGAAACTGCTATATGTGATGATGATGAACCTACTATTTGTACTTTAAAAGCTGTTAGTGATTTTTATATAACTATTAAATATAAAAATGGTGTAAGTATAAGTAGCCCACAAGATTATATAGTTAATTTAGGATTAGATTATCAACCGTTTTATGCTGTAACTTATTCTAAAAGTAATTTATGTTCTAATTGTGTAACAGAAGCTATAGGAAATAGTAGTTTTAATGTTACTTTAACAAATTATAATGTTATAGAAGTTAGTATGAATAATACTGTAATTTCAACTGATTATTATTCATTTAATAGTGTAACTGGTGTGCTTACTATAAATAATGTAGTAGGTGATGTATTCATTGATAATCAAGAATATACAAAGATTGGATATATAGAATCAACTGGGACAACTGATAATCAATATATTGATACTAATTATATGTTAACGGCTAACTCTAGAATAGTAGTTGATGGTATGGTAGTTTCTGGAGATACTGCTCTTTATGGTGTTAGAGAAGGCACAAATGGGACACATAAGTTTACAGTTCAGTATATTAGTACCAATATCTATAGAGTTTCATATGTTTCAAGTGATATAAATGTTCCAAATGCTTATTCTCTTAATCAAAGATATACTTTTGATATGTCTAGTAGTGGATTTTTAATAAATAATAATATTTTAAAAACGTTTACTTCTTCTGGTGCTGCTATGGATGACTTGTTTATAATGGCGGTTAATACTGGTGGGTCAGCTACTAATTTTGGTATTGTAAGAATATATTCATTTAAGATATATGAAGGTGATAATTTGGTACGAGATTTTATTCCTGTACTTGATGCAAATAATGTAGCATGTCTTTATGATAATATAAATGAAGTATATTACTATAATCAAGGTAGTGGTACTTTTAATTACATTGAACTTAATAACTATACTTTTACTGACAATGTTACATCTGCAACATCAGCAAATACCCAGACTTCCATTAGAGAAGGTCAAAATTATACTACAACTTTTACTGTTAATAGTGGATATGAACTTCCCTTAGCATTAAGTGTTACACAAGGCGGAACATCACTTGTATTAGGAACAGGTTTTGATTATAATTCGTCTACAGGAGAGCTTATAATTTATAATGTATCTGGAAATATTGTAGTTAGTGAGATTTATATAGATGATATTGCTTATATGATTTCTGATGGAAATCAATATATTAATACAAATTATACTCCTACATTAAATACTAAAGTTGTAATGACTCATTATCCTACTGTTACAAGATACACTTCATGGGTAGCTTTTTTTGGAAGCAGATCAGGAAGTAGTAATAGTGATGCATTTTATGTATCAAGTGGAAGTTCTAGTAGTACATCAGTAGTTTCTGCATTTGTTGGAAGTGTGCATATGGGAGGAGCAAATCTTACTTCCCCTCATACTATCGGAGCAACAGAAGTAATAACACTTTCGTCTACTGAATTTAGTATCACATCTAATGGTACTAGTATAGTTTCCATTACAAATTCAACAACCCCAACTCTTACTAGTCCAAATAAAATATTCATCTTTTGTAGAAATATAGGTGATACTTCTTCAGGTGGAACACCAAATTATTATGCTAGTTTAAATCTTGCATCTTTTCAGATATATGAAAATGATGTATTAGTTAGAAACTTTACTCCGGTAAAAGATCAAAGCGATAATGTATTTTTAAGGGAAACAATAAGTAATACATTTTATTTCAATTCTGGATCCGGTTCATTTACAGCACCTAGTTAATATCAGAAATGATATTTTTTTATTATCATAATATTTATTGAGGCGATTATAATAAATAATAATTTAATAGCTATATATAGTAGAAAATCTAAGTTTACAGGTATTGGAGACAGTGTAGAAAATCAAATAGAATTATGTAAAAACTATTTAATTAATAAATATGGTATAGAAGTATTAAATAGAATAGTTGTTTTTGAAGATGAAGGATTTACAGGATCTAATACTAATAGACCTCAATTTCAAAAAATGATTCATGAATTTGAAACTAATCAATATAAGATGATTGTTGTATATAAATTAGATAGAATAAGTAGAAACGTATTAGATTTTTGTTCTTTAAAAGATAAGTTACAAAATTTAAATATAGATTTTATTTCTATTACCGAATGCTTTGATACATCAAGTCCCATTGGAAGTGCTATGTTATTAATAGCATCAGTTTTTGCACAATTAGAAAGAGAAACAATTGCTCAAAGAATTAAAGATAATATGTTAGAACTATCAAAAACAGGAAGATGGTTAGGAGGAAATACTCCTTTAGGATACTCTTCTATTAAAGTAAATTATTATGATATTAATAATAAAAGAAGAGTATATTATAAACTTATTATTAATAAAGAAGAAATAAAAAAAGTTAAATTAATATTTAATAAGTATCTTGAATTTAATTCGCTTTCAAAACTTGAAAGGTACTTATTTAAATTAAATATTAAGTCAAGAAACAATTGCTATTTTTCTAGGTTTACATTAAAAGAAATATTGAATAATATTGTATATTGTAAAGCAGATAATGATATAAAGAAGTATTTATGTAATAAAAAAATTAAATATTATGATAACTCTTTAATATCGAGTAAAAGTAATGGATTAATATCTTATAATAAAAGATGTAAAAGAAAAAGTAAGAATGGTAAAAGCAATAATATTAAAAAAGATATTAATAATTGGATTATTGCAGTAGGATGTCATGAAGGAGTTATAAGTGGGAAAGATTGGATTAATGTGTATGAGTCACTAAACAGTGGAAGAAGAAACATCAAGGAGAACTTTAAAACTAAATCGTTATTATCCGGTATTTTGGTATGCAAAAAGTGTGGATCTTTTATGCATCCTAAAGTATTAAAAAGTTTTAACAAAAATAATATAAGAAATTTTGTATATATATGTGAATTAAAAAGTAAAAGTAATGGTAAAAAGTGTAAAGTAGTAAATATTGATGGAAATAGAAGTGATCAATATATTTTAGATATATTAAGTGATAAAATTAAAAATGAAAGTAATACTATTATTATAAGAAGTATTATTAAAAGAAACTTAGAATATTTATATTGTGATAATAAAAAAATATATTTCAAATATAAAAATAAGGAATATATGACGAAAATATGATAGTGTTGCTTCTGCTACTACCAATTTTGTCATACTTTTATCATCTTTTTTATTACTACATAGCAAAGTAATCGTAGTAATAATAATTAAAGATAATAATATAATTATTATTTTTTTCATTTTTCCTCTCTTTCAAAATATTATATGTTTTATATATGAAAGTGACATTTATTTCAAAAATGGAATATTTTAATGAAAACAGTTGAAAAAGCAAAAGAATTAATATATAATTAATTTATATAATGTATAGATAGGAGGGAATAATGAGGTGCATAGCAAATGTTTTACTAAAACAAAAAGCTAAATGCATTCTTAAAAACGTAGAAATACTCATTCAAAAAAGCGGACCCATGTACAAATCTATAGATGATTTTGAAATTTGTATTAGTAAATTTTATTCATCATTTATATTTGAAAAAAGGGACATTAAAGTTGCTTTAGAAGGATATAATGATATCTTTGAAAAGTATGGTGTTATAGATATAGTTCCAAAAAGAATGCTTTTATTAATTTTTGAAAATGTAACAGATTATTTGGATATAATAGAAGAACCTATACTATTTAATTGGTATTATTTACTTTCTAAATTACTATTAGTCAATATATTAGTTGAAGAATATTCTAATTCATTGACTGATAAGAGATATAGTTTAGATTATATTATTAGAAGATTAAAGAAAAAATATAGAGTTATATTTGATGCTGAAGTAGAAGATTTATTTAATAAATGTTATAACAAAATATTAAAGAATTTAACAAATAATAATAAAAATACTAAAAGATGCTTGAGTGAGTTAAAGAAAAGTCCTTTAAGAGTTAAATATGATTTGATGGGTGAATTTGATAATAAAGTTCATTATATATCAAAAATTGTATTTGATGAAAGGGTATTTGATGGAATTGATTTACGTCATGTATCAGATTCATTTCAAAAATATGGCTTTGCCAATGATTTTAAGTATATTGAAGCTGAAAACGTATCGTATGAAATAATTAAAAATGTTTTTGCAAATAAAACGGACAAATTATATTTTATTAAATTACCTGATGATTTCTTTAGACTTAATACTCGTATAAAAAAACTTAATAATGTAATTAATCAAGATTCTAAAAAATATTATGTATTTTTAGTACCATATGAAGAATTATTATTAAGGGATGTTAAAGTAAAAGAATTCAAAAATTTAGGTTATACTATAGGAGTATACAATATGAATAAAGTAGAATCTAAATCTGTTAAACTTAAGGGAATAGTTGATTATGTTTATTTTAGGCCATCATTAGTTACGGACTATAATGGAATTGTTAATTTTGCGAGAAGTATTGATACACAAATAATTGAGAATGAAAAAAATTCTTATAAAATGTATAAGTAGGTGGACGTATGGATGATGGAAAAATAAAATTAACAGCTGAGAAAATTTATAGAAGAAAGCTAATTATTAGAATTGTTAAAATTGGAATGATTATCTTACTATTATTTTTCTCTATATTATATCTAGCGTTATATGTTGTTAATAGCAATGGTTACTTCACAATTAAACTTGATAAAAATCTAAAAGCTGAAAGGCATATACTTTTATCTTCTGATTCAGAATTTTCTGCTGAAACAGTTGCTATAAAAGTAAAAGGTCTTGAGTATATGGATAATATTACTGAAGCTTGGATTCCTTTTGAAGATTTAACTTCAAAGGAAGGGGATAATAGTGATGAAAACTATATTGCGTATACATTCTTTATTAAAAATGATGGAGATGCAGTAGTAGATTATAAAAGAAAAATAGTGATTGAATCTGTAATAAAGAATGTTGATGAAGCCGTTAGAATAGCAATATTTTTAAACGGAGAAAAGAATGTTTATGCTAAACCTTCATCCGAGGGAAAAGCAGAAACAGGAACAACTGAGTTTTTATCAAGTCATTTAGTTATGCAAGATGAAAGGTTGGGACTTAAGTCAGGTGAAATGGATACTTATACTATAGTAATTTGGCTTGAAGGAAAAGACCCGGAATGTATTGATGACATTATCGGAGGAGAGATGAAAATGTCAATGATAATTACTGAAGTAAGTGATTAAATTTTAAGAAAGGAAGTAAAATGGAAAACGAAAACAATAATGTTCAAACAGAAACACCTGTTGTAGCACCAATACCTGGTATTACACCGGGAACTACTCCAAATCCAACACCAATTCCTAATGGTGTACCAAATGGTGGAGTAAATCCTATTCCTGTTGGAACAGAAAACAAAAATGAAGAAAAAAGGGAAAAAAATGATGGTAGGAAAAAGGTATTAGCGGCATTTTTAATGCTAGTAGTTACTGCTATTTCATTAACCACTGCATCATATGCATGGTTTACTGAGAATACAACTGTATCAATTGATTCAATTACAGTAAACGTTAGTGCATCTAATGGTATTCAGATTTCAACTGATGCCGTTACTTGGAAAGGTAATATAACCAATACTGATATAACTGGAAATGCATATACAGGTCACCATAATCAGATGCCAGGTTCATTGGTGCCATCATCAACTGGTGGAAATGTTAATACTACTACTGGATTTATGGATATGTATACTGGTAGTTTAGAAGTAGATGCTACTACCACAAATGGATACCGTCTAATATCTACTAAAGCTAATGATACAGCTGCAGTAGCATCTGGAGGATTTATAGCATTTGACTTTTTCATACTAGTTTCTGGTACTCAAAATACTACTGTATATCTTACAACAGGTTCAGATGTAGTAACATCTGGAACGGATTCTGGTTTAAAAAATGCTGCAAGAGTAGCATTCTTATATGAAGGTAATGCAACTGCTGGTGCGTCAGCTGCCGCAATATTACTTCACGGAGCAGATTCTCATAAGACAGCAAGCCAAACAACAAATATTTTATGGGAACCAAATTCTAATGCTCATACTAGTAGTGGACAAGCACAAGCTGCAAACTATGGACAAACAATTACTACTAACACTGTAGTAACTAATTATTATGGTTTAATTGCAGAATCTGTAGCAGCAGACTCTCTTGATTATCAATCTACAGCAGCTACACATTTCTTACAAGTAACACCTGATATTCAAACACCCGTTAATAATTTAGCAAATGGTGAATATAAAACGTTGTTTACATTATTACCAGGAATTAATAAAATTAGAGTTTATGGTTGGGTAGAAGGCCAAGATTATGATTGTGAAAATGATGCATCTGGATCAGGAATTACATTCAATCTTGCAATATCTAAGAATTCAGCACCATAATATGAGAGAGGTATAAAATGAAAGGAAAAAAGATATTTAAAATTATTTTAGATGTAATTATTTGGGTTATAATAATTATTGCAGCATCTATAACTGTAATTACTCTTAGTTCTCGTGAAAAAGGAGTATCTAAGATATTTGGTTATATACCCCTTAATATTCAAACTGGATCAATGGAACCTACCATTATGTCAGGTGATATGATAATCACTAAAGAATATGATGGAAAAACTTTACTTGCAAAAGATGATATAATTTCATTCTTCGCGGTAGAAGAAGATACCACTATAATTAAAACCCACAGAATAAAAGAAGTATATAGTTCATTTGGGATGACATATTATATTACTCAAGGAGATGCTAATACTGCAGAAGATACTAAAGAGGTAGCACCTGGAGATATAATATCAGTATATAATGGAACTAGAATTGCAAAATTAGGAAGCATTCTATCATTCTTCTCAACAAAGGTTGGATTCTTTGTATGCATAGTTCTTCCATTAGCAGCATTTTTTATATACCAATTATATAAATTTATAATGCTAATAATAGATTATAAAAAAACTAAATGATTTGTTTAAAATAAATGATAAAAATGAAGAAGAAATTCTTCTTTTTTATTGTTCTTATACTAAAAATATGGTAAAATTAATATGAATATAATGAAGTAGAATAGAGGTGAAAAGAATTGGCAACATATATGAGATTTTTGTACGATTTTATGGAACAATTCTTTTCTGGAATAATCAATATTTTTATGGGGATTGTTAGAGGATTTGGTAAAATGTTTAATTTTAAAGCTTATTTATCAATACTTAAAGATTATTCAGAAGAGTTTTCTGTAGGACAATGGATACTTGTAGGACTAGCAGTTTTACTCGTATTTGCATTTCTTATAGGAATAATATTTTTGCTTATTATGTTAGTAAAAAAATATTTAAAATTTAGAAAGACACTAGTAGAACAAGAAAGTTTATTAGAAGAAGTAGCTAAACTAGATAAAGATGTAATAAGACTTAATCAAGAAAAGGAAGAATTGTATGCATTAAAGGTTACTCAAATTGGACTTAAACCTCAGGAAAGCCCATATATGGAAATGGAAAATCCTGTTCTTGAAGAAACTGCATCAGAAGAAAAAAAAGAAGAAAAAGAAGCTCCAGAAGGAGAAGTTGCTACCAATAATGGAAGTAGATTCTTTAAATTAACTCAAATAGATGAAGAATATGCTACTAAACCTAGAGAAGATTTTGGTAATACATTTACTTTAGAAGAGTTATGTGATATTTTTAGAAATTTTGCAGCATACAAAATGAAATTATATTATAAAGTTAAGATAATTCGTTTGTTCATAGCGGCTATGGGAGCTACTAGACTTATTATTTTACAAGGTATATCTGGTACTGGTAAAACATCACTTCCATATGCTTGGGGAAAATTTTTAAAGAGAGATGCTACTATAGCCTCTGTACAGCCATCTTGGAGAGATAGAACAGAGTTATTTGGATATTTCAATGAGTTTACTAAAAAGTTTA
>CAZDPZ010000018.1:0-18471 GCA_964507635.1 uncultured Clostridium sp. | reverse complement strand
CCGCCTCAATATTGGCGAAGAGCAAGCAGTAGCCAGCATAGCAAAAACGAAGAAATATGTTGCCGGCAAATATGCAGATATGTTGGCAATTTTTGGCAATCCACTTGTCAATGAAATATTAAATTATGCTATTAGAATGGGTCAAATAAGTGCATCACTAATTCAAAGAAAGTATAGTATCGGTTATAATAGAGCGGCAAGAATAATGGATTCTTTTGAAGAACGTGGAATAGTTGGCCCTGCTAAAGGGAGTAAACCAAGAGATGTACTTGTAAAATTAGAAGAAAATAAAAATGAGTGAGAGGAAGTAATTATTATGTCAACAATACACATAGAAGCAGATTTAAACGATATAGCACCAAAAGTTCTAATGCCAGGAGATCCTAATAGAGCAAGATATATTGCTGAAAAGTATTTAAAAAATGCAAGATTAGTTAATCAGTTAAGAGGTGAACTTGCATTTACTGGTACGTATAAAGGAGTAAGTGTTACTGTTTTTGCTAGTGGTATGGGAATAGGTAGTATGGGAATATATAGTTATGAATTATTTAATGATTATAATGTAGATACTATTATTAGGATAGGTACGGCAGGAAGCTATTTAAGTGATTTAAAAGTAAATGATTTACTTCTTGCTGATTCTGCTTATTCAAAGACTTATTTTGATGAAGAAGCAGGAAGAGAAGATATAGAAATTATTAATTCTTCATTTGAACTTAATAATATAATAATGGACACAGCATCTTTAAAAAATATTAAATTAATACCTGGAAGAGTACATACTACAGAAGCATTTTATACAGAAAATAAAGATTATACTAAATTTACGGATAATGGATGTAAAGCTGTAGAAATGGAAACATATGCACTTTTATATAATGCTAAAAAGTTTCTTAAAAAATCTACTGCGATATTTACAATAAGTGATAATTTGGTTACTCATGAAATAATGGATCCTGTCGAAAGAGAAAAGAAATTAGATAATATGATTACTTTAGCACTAGAATCAATTATAAAAATTTAAAATCTGTTAATAATATATAAAGAAGATGTTATTCTTCTTTTTATATTATGGTATAATAACTAAGAACTGAGGAGAATATGGAATATAAAAAAATAATTAAAGATAATTACACACTTCATTTAATAAACACAGATAGATTTAAAAGTATATCTATTGTGCTCTTTTTTACAAAAAAATTTAATAAAAATGATATTAAATTTGGAGGAATATTAAATAAGAATCTTATGTATACTTCTAAAAAATATAATACTAAAAACAAAATGGTTATTAAAGGTGAAGAACTATATGGTATTAGTGTTTCCAGCGGATATACGGTTAGTGGTTCTTTAGAATGCATTAATTATTCATGTGAATTTTTAAATCCAGAATTTACTGATTCTACTTATTATGAAAAATCATTAGATTTCTTTTTAGAATTATTATTAAATCCTAATGTAAAAAATGATTCATTTGATTCAAAGTATTATAATATTGTTAAAAAAGATTGCATAGCTGCATATGAATCAATTAAAGATAATCCTTCTTTATGTGCCGCTATTGAATTTAATAAAATTATGTATAAAGGCTCACCAAAAGAGTATTCATTAACACCATCTATAAATGATATAAATACTGTTAATGAAAGTAATTTATATACTTTTTACAAAGCTTTATTTGACGGAAGCTTTAACGTTTCAATATGTGTTTTGGGTAACATTAATGATAAATTAATAAATATAATTGATAATAAATTTAAAGTGTTAAAATCCTCTAATAATAAGTTATCATTTAATACTGATAATAAGAGGGACAATAAATTAATTGAGAAAATAGACAATATAGATTTTAATCAATCAAGATTATATATCGGTTATAATTTAATCAATTTTACTTATCATGAACTAAATCATGTTATGAAAGTTTATAATACAATATTAGGTACTATGAATGATTCAGTATTATTTGATATTGTTAGAGAGAAAAACTCATTATGCTATAATGTAGGATCTTTTTATACAAAGTATAATAACTCATTAGTAGTATATGCTGGAATAAATAAGAAAAATTATGATAAAGCCAAAGATTTAATAATTAAATGTGTGGAAGAAATGAGCAATGAGAATATTGTTAATAAATTATTTGAATCTGCTAAGAAGACAATAAATACATTTATAAATAATTATTATGATGATGGTGTTGCTCAAATAAATCATTATTATGATAGTGATTATGAAAGTATAGAAGATATAGAGGAATATAGGAATAATATTGATGAGGTAAAATTAGAAGAAGTAATAAATTTAAATAAAAAGATAAAGTTAAATACTGTATATTTACTTAAGGGGGAAAAAGAATGAAAGAAGAATTATTTAAATGTGTTAATGAGCCAATTTATTCATGTAAATTAGATAATGGTATTAAGTTATTTATGTATCCTACTAACAAAACTAAAAATTTTTATATTACAATTACTGTAAAATATGGAGCTAATGTTATAAAGTATAAATTAGATAATAAGACAATTGATGTTTTACCCGGAAGTGCTCATTTTTTAGAACATAAAGTTATGGCTTTAAGTGAAAATAAAAGAATTTCAGAAAGAATAAATAATTTAGGTAGTTTAGCTAATGCATGGACAAGTTATTTTGGAACGAATTATAATATTTATGGAAGTGTTAATATATTAGAAAATATTAAGTTGCTTTTAGATATATTTTATAATACAGATATTAATCCAAAAAATGTTTCTAAGGAAAAAGGAATCATAAACGAAGAAATCGACATGTATAAAGATAACATTAGTGGATATTTATTCGATCAACTATATAAGAATATGTTTCATAACTCGTATGTAAATTCAACGGTGGTAGGTGAACACAGTGATATTGAAAAAATGACTTCAAAGAGTTTAAATAAAATATATGATGATTATTATTTGCCTAATAATACATTTATAGTAATATGTGGAAATTTTGATACATATGAAGTTTATAATATGATAAATGAATATATTAGTCATTTAAATTTAAAAGAAAAGACATTACCGAAAAGGTTTAAAGGAAAAGAAAAAGACAGTGTAAAAGTAGATTATCAAGAGATTAAAAAAGATACAACAAATACGTATGTAAAATATGGGGTAAAAATATCTAAGAAGTTATTTAGTATAAAAGATGATTTTCTATTAAAAAATTATTTGTATATAATTCTAGGATGTAATTTTTCTTCTACATCAAAATTATATGAAAAATATAAAAATAATGGATTAATACTATCTATGTCATATAGCGTATCAATAATAGATGATTATGTAAGCGTTGTAATAAGTGCTAGAACTAATAAATGTGATGAATTCATTAAATCTATAAATAATGATTTTAATAAAATTAAAATAAGTGAGCATGAATTTGAAAGAAAAAAGAAAATAATGTTAAGAAATGAAATATTAACTTTTGATAATATTGAAGATGTAGAATATATTATTACACAAGATATAATTAGATATAATAAAATACTATATAATGCTTTTGAAGACATAAAACAAATGAAATATAGTATTGCATTAGAGTTTTCAAATCATATTAAAAACACATATCACACTATAATTAAAACTATTAAATAAACTTAGAATTTTAAGTTTATTTTTTTGTTATTTTATTATATAATAAATGTGGTGAATGAATGTGAAAGATAATTCTATTGAATTTAAAAGTATTGATGAATTATATAATAGAGTTTTACCCGCTTTAAGTTCAAAAGTTAGGGAACTAAATTCTTTGGGATATAAATTTGTAAAAGAAAAAGATATATGGAATTATTTAGTAGTTAATACGTGGAAAAATAAAAATAATTTAGAACTATTTGAATTAGTAAATGATATTCTTTATTTAGATAATTATTTAGTAAGTGAATATGTTTTGAATAAATTGAATAGTAGAAAAGAGGAATAATATGAAAAAAAGTATTATTAGTATAATAGTTACATTATTAATAATTGGTCTTTGTATTATAGGAATAAAGCCTACAATAAATAAAATAAGTTATGGAATAGACTTACAAGGTGGATTTGAAATTCTTTATAAAATAGAGCCTTTGAAAAAAGATCAAGAATTAACTCAAGCAGATAAAGATAATACATATAAAGCTATTGTTAATAGAATAGATACATTAGGGGTAAGCGAACCGGTTATTTCATTTGAAGGGGATAATCTAATTAGAATACAACTTCCTGGAGTATCAAATGAGGAAGAAGCAAGAAAAAGAATAAGCACTACAGCTGTATTATCATTTAGAGATACATCTGATAACTTACTTATGACAAGTGAAGTATTAGGTAGAAATGGAGCCAGTGTATCTCAAAATAATAAAACATTTCAATATCAAGTTAAACTAGATATAAAAGATACAGAAACTTTTTATAATGTAACAAATGAAGTATCAAAGAAATCAAATGATAATAATAAATTAATTATATGGTTAGACTTTGATGAATTAGTTGATTCTTATGTGTCTGAAAAAACTATATGCGGAAAAGATGGGAATATGAAATGTATTTCAGATCCATATGTAGGAGAAGCACTTAGTAGTAGTGATATAGTCATAGAAGGAAGTTTTACTAAAGAAGAAGCTCAAGAATTGGTTGATTTAATAAATAGTGGTAGCCTTCCTACTAAATTAACTGAAGAGTCTACTCCAAGAAGTGTATCTGCATCTTTTGGAGTAAACACAATTAATAAAACGGCATTAGCTGGCTTAATTACTTTTGTATTAATATCTTTGTTTTTAATAATTAAATATAGAATTAGTGGATTGCTTGGGTCTGTTTCATTGTTTGTATATTTATTATTAGTTTTTATAATATTTAATGCTGTAGGGGGAGTTCTTACATTAACTGGAATAGCTGCTTTAATATTAGGTATTGGAATGGCAGTAGATTCAATTATTATTTCAAATGAAAGAATCAAGGATGAGTTATTAAATGGAAAAAAATTATTAACAGCATACAAAGAAGGTAGTAAAAACAGTTTAGGGGCAATTATAGATGCTAATATTACAACTCTTATAGCGGGGATAGTTTTATATATCTTTGGAGAAAGTTCTGTTAGAGGATTTGCTACTATGCTTATTATTACAATATTTGTAACAATATTTGCTACAGTTATGTTATATAGATTCTTACAAAGTTTATTTATAAAAACCAAATGGTTTAATAATAGTACTAAATGGTTTATTGGACGTGAAAAAAACATTAAAAATCATGATTATGTAAAAATGGCAAAATATCCTATAATAGTTTCACTTTCTATAATAATAATAGGAATTATATTTGCATTAGTTAGAGGATTTAATTTGGGAGTTGATTTTACTGGAGGAACTAATATAGTATTATCTTCTTCAAGTATTCTAGATTTTGAAGTAATAAAAGAAGTAGTAAAAGAATATGATATTCAAGGATATGACAATTATTTAGGTAACGAAAAAGAAGGATATATAAAGTTAAATAAAATACTTGATTCTAATGAAGAATCAAAAGTAAAACAAGAATTAAGAACTTTAGGAATAGAAACATCTGTTAACGAAATAAGTAATTTAGTAACAACTAGTCTTACAAAAAATGCTATAAAAGCTCTTGTTTATTCACTTTTAGCTATAATTATTTACGTATGCATAAGATTTAATATGAATTATGCTTTTACAGGAATACTTATGTTGGTGCATGATGTTTTAATAATATTAGCTATATTTGCAATATTTCATATTGATGTAAGTTTTCTTATAGTAGCAAGTCTTCTTACTATTATAGGATATTCAATAAATGATACAATAGTAGTATTTGATAGAATAAGATATAATAGAAAAAAATTATATAAAAATAGAAAGAAACTTACAAATGCTGAATTAAATGATCTTGTTAATATATCTTCTAGTCAAACTATAGTAAGAAATATATATACAAGTGTTACTACAATAATAGCTTCTTTAACTTTATTATTTGTTGGATTAAATGATATATTTACATTTAATATTTCAATATTAGTAGGGCTTGTAGCTGGTAGCATTTCTTCATTATTAATTGGTCCTAAAGTTTGGCTATTATTAGAAAAAAGAAGTATAAATAGACCAAGTGATGAAGATGAAGAAAAAGAAGTAGAAGAAATGAAAGTAAAAGGAATTAATTACTAAAGAGGTGAATAATCATAAATAATAATCATACATATGAAGAATTAATAAGTTTATTAAATGGATATATGGATAAAGAATATATCGATTTTATAAATGGATATTATAATGAATCTTTAAAAATATATGATAATATGAAAAGAGAAACAGGGGAAGATTATATACTGCATCCAATAAGTGTAGCATATATTTTAGCTGATTTAAAAATGGATCCACTTACTATAGGGTGTGCTTTAATACATGAAGCAATATCTTTAAATAAGATGACTTATGAAGATATTTTAAATAAGTTTGGTAAAGATAATGCTGATATAGTAAATGGTGTTAGTAAAATCAGTAATTTAAAGCAAACATTTAAAATAAACAATCCAGAAAAATATAGAAGAATTATAGTTGGACTATCTGAAAACCCTGCTACTTTGTTTATTAAATTTGCAGATAGACTTCATAATTTAAGAACATTAGAAGTCCATGATAAAGAACATCAAAAGCATATAATAGATGAAACACAAAATATTTACATTCCACTTGCTCATAGACTTGGAATGAAAAAAATGAAAAGCGAAATGGAAGATTTATGCTTAAGATATTCTAAAAAAGATGAGTATAACAAAGTACTAAATAGAATAAATACATCTAAGAAAGAATTAGAAAGATCTTTAACTAAAATGAAATATTCTATTGAACAATTATTAAATGCACATAATATAAAATATGAAATATTATCACGTGTTAAATCAGTTAGAGGAATATATAATAAGTTGTATGCTGGTAAAAAATGGGAAGAAATATATGATTTATTAGGATTAAGGGTTCTTGTTAATAATGTAGAAGATTGTTATAGAGTGATAGGACTTGTACAATCAGTTTATCCACCTATGCCTAATAGATTTAAAGATTATATTGCTAATCCTAAACCAAATATGTATCAAAGTTTACATACTACTGTTTTTGGTGAAGATAAAAGAGTATATGAAGTTCAAGTAAGAACATATGAAATGGATGAAATTGCTGAAAAAGGTATAGCTTCTCACTGGAGTTATAAAGAACATATTGATGGTAAAATAAAAAATAATCTAGACTACATATTAGAACAATTTAGGGTATTAGTAGAAGTAAATGATATTAAACAAAATATGGAATTCTTTAGTAATATAAAAGAAGAATTAAAAAGAAGTGAAATTTATGTATATACACCAAAAGGTGATGTAATAGAATTACCAAATGGAGCAACACCAATAGATTTTGCATATAAGATTCATAGTGAAGTAGGAAATAATACAACTGGAGCTCTTGTAAATAATAAAATGGTTAAGTTAAACTATGCCCTTAAAGATGGTGACATGGTAGAATTAATTACATCTAAAAATCATGCTCCTTCAAAAGGATGGCTAAAAATAGTTAAAACAGAAACAGCTAAATCAAGAATTAAATCATATTTTTATAAAAAAGAAAGAGAAAATTATATTTCATTAGGTCATGAGATGATGAATAATGAATGTAAGAAAAAGAATTTAGATATAAATGATGTATTTAATGATGAAAATACTGCGTTAATATGTGAATCTTTAAGTTTAGATACATTAGATGATATATATTTTTCAGTTTCAACATTAAGATATTTACCATCTACTATTTTAGGAAAAATTGCTATTAAAGAAGAACATAAGAAAGATTTAGTTAAAGATCCAAAAGGTGTGTCAAATAGTGGAATAATTATAGCTGGAGAGAAAGACATCTTATGTGGCTTAGCTACATGTTGTAATCCAGTATACGGAGAAGCAATAGTAGGGTATATTACTAAAGGATATGGTGTTAAAATACATTCAATATCTTGTCCTAATATAGATTTAAATAGTCCAAGAATAATAGATGCTTCATGGGATCAAGAAAAAGATTTAAGATATAAGGCATCATTAAAAGTATATATAGATATTAATACTGATGCATTGCTTCAGATAATTACTTTAAGTACAAAAGAAAATATAATTATAGATAATACAACACTAGTTAATAAAGGTAATGATACATATTATGATATTAAATGCAGAGTTAAAAATATAGATAATTTAAATAACTTTATAAATGAATTAAATACATTTAAATCAGTGAAGAAAGTTGAAAGGACACTTATACAATGAGAATAGTAGTACAAAGAAGTAAAGAAAGTAGTGTAACTATAAATAATAAACTTAATGGTAAAATTGATAAAGGATTTGTTTTATTAGTCGGTTTTACTCATAATGATACTAAAGAAATAGTGGATAAAATGATTAATAAAATAATCAATTTAAGAATATTTGAAGATGAAAACGAAAAAATGAATTTAAGTATACAGGATATTAATGGTTCAATATTAAGTATTAGTCAGTTTACTTTATATGCTAATTGTAAAGAGGGAAGAAGACCATCTTTTACAAATGCTATGAATCCAAATGATGCTAGTATTCTATATGATTATTTTAATCAAGAATTAGATAAAATTATTCATACAGAAACTGGTATATTCGGAAGTGATATGAAAGTTAATATTTATAATGATGGTCCAGTAACTATTATTTTAGATAGTGATGAACTTTTTAATAAATAATTAATTGAAATTTTTATAAAATGATATATAATAATTGTTATGGAAAGAAAAGATGTTAAATTAACTGATGTAAGTCCTATGATGAAGGAATACTTAAAGACTAAAAGTGAGAATGAGGACGTAATATTATTTTATAGATTAGGTGATTTCTATGAAATGTTTTTTGATGATGCAATTACTGCTAGTCATGAGTTAGAACTTACTCTTACTGGTAAACAAGCTGGTCTTAGTGAAAGAATACCAATGTGTGGAGTTCCTCATCATGCTATTAATATATATTTGGAAAAACTAATTGAAAAGGGTTATAAGGTAGCTATTTGTGAACAAATGGAAGATCCTAAGAATTGTAAAGGTATAGTTCCTAGAAAAGTAATACAAATAGTTAGTGCTGGAACGTTAACAAGTACTGATATTGTAAACGAAAATGATTTTAATTTTATAGCAAGTATTACAGATTATAAATATATATATGTTCTTAGTTATGCTGATGTATTAAGTGGAAAAGTATATACTACATATATTCCATATGAAATTGATACTCTTATTAGTCATATTGTTAACTTAAATATTAAAGAAATAGTAGTTAAAGATAATTTTGATGTAACTATTACTCACATGTTAAAAAATAATTATCATGTGTTTGTTTCATATTATAATAATGATAATGAATATAAAAACTCTAGTATATTTAGTGATATTAGTGAAGAAAAGTTAATTAAAAATACTACTCTTTTATTAAATTATATAACTAATTCATTAAAACAAGATTTAACTCATATTAATAAAGTTATTGTAATAGATAATTCATTATTTTTATCACTAGATAAAGAGTGTATTAAAAACTTAGAATTAGTTGAAACTATTAGATCAAAAGATAGACAAAATAGTTTACTTGGATTTATGGATAAGACTAAGACTGCTATGGGGAGTAGATTACTTAAGAGTTATATAATTAGTCCTAGTATAAATATTGAAGAAATTAATTCAAGACATGATTTAGTAAATAAATTAATAAATGAATTTTTACTTAAAAGTGAACTTAAATCTCTTTTATATGAAGTATATGATTTAGAGAGATTAACTGGTAAAGTAGTATGTTCTAGCGTTAATGCAAGAGACTTACTACAACTTAAAAGTAGTATTAAAGTATTACCTGATATAAATAATATTATTAAAAGTCTAGGACTTCCCTTAATGGAAACTTTCGATGAATTATATAATTTATTAGATCGTAGTATTATGGAAGATGTTCCAACTTCTATTAAAGAAGGTGGGATTATTAAGGGTGGCTATAATAGTGAATTAGATGAACTAAGAAGCATTAAAACTAACGGAAAAGATTTTATATCTAAGTTTGAAATAGAAGAAAAGAATAGAACTGGAATTAAAGGATTAAAAATTGGATATAATAAAGTATTTGGGTATTATATAGAAGTACCTAAAGGACAAATAAATTTAGTAAAAGAAGAATATAATTATGATAGGAAACAAACTATATCTAACTGTGAAAGATATATTACTCCATTACTTAAAGAAAAAGAAAATATGATATTAAATGCATCTGAAAAGATAAATAGTTTAGAATATGATTTGTTTTGTGAAATAAAAGATAATATTAAAAAATATATTAATAATTTACAAAGTGTTTCTTCTAAAATAGCTTATTATGATGTTATGCAAAGTTTTGCTACTTGTGCAGAAGAACATAATTTTGTAAGACCTACTATAAATAATGAATCAATTATTGATATAAAGGGCGGGCGTCATCCTGTAGTAGAAAGTGTCATTGAAGGTGAATATATTGATAATGATATATATATGGATAATAACACTTGTATTTTAATAATTACTGGGCCTAATATGAGTGGCAAATCAACGTATATGAGAGAGTTAGGTATAATTGCTATACTTAATCAAATTGGTTCTTTTGTACCTTGTAAAAGTGCTAATATTCCTATATTTGATAAGATTTTTACTAGAATTGGAGCAAGTGATGATTTAGTAGGAGGAGAAAGTACTTTCATGGTTGAAATGAAGGAAAGTGCTTATGCTTTAAGGAATGCTACTAAGAATAGTTTAATATTATTTGATGAGTTAGGAAGAGGTACTAGTACTTATGATGGTATGAGTTTAGCTGGTTCAATTATTGAATATATAACAAAGAAAATTAGATGTAAAACATTATTTTCAACACATTATCATGAACTTACTAAAATGGAAAGTGAATTACCTGGTATACATAATGTTCATGTATCTATTGATGAAAAAGAAGGAGATATAGTATTTTTACATAAAGTAATAGAAGGACCAGTAGATAAAAGTTATGGAATAAATGTTGCTAAACTTGCAAATCTTCCTAAAGAAGTAATAGATAAATCTTTTGAATTATTAAATATGTTTGAAAGTAACGAAGATAATACAAAGAAAGTTAAACAATATTCTCTTGAGTTAAATGATAAAGTTGATGAGTTAAGGGAGTATATTAAAACTATAAATCCTTTAGAAGTTACTCCTATTGAAGCAATAAATATTTTAGATCAAATTAAAAAGAAAAGTGGTGAATAATAATGAATAATGAGACAAATAGTTTAAGTAGAGAAGTAAATCTTTCTTTATCTGAAAAATATAATAAAGAAACTATTATGAGGGTAAGAACTTTAAAATTAATATTAAATATTGAAAAGGTATTTATTGAAGGGTGCATGCCATATATTGATAAGGACGGAGATGACATGCAAATATATAATGAATGTATTAAAAGATTAAAACGCTATTTGAATGAATTAAAGCATGATAAAAATGGATTAAAGTTAGTTAAAAAATTAATTAAAGAATATGGTTTAGATGAAGAAATTATGTTACATACCGAAAATATTTTAGAATATTTAACTCAAAAAGATTTAAATATTGATTCTCTAACTACTCAAATGATGGAAGTAGCTAGACAAAGTTTAAATGGCATTACTTATTTACCTAAAGAAATTGAAAAAGATTGCATACATGAATATAATGGTATGATTCTTAGTCATATAAAAGAAATAGATAAGGCTGTTAAATAGTACATAAAACATTATTTAATATAAAAATCCTAATTATTTAGGATTTTTTCAGTGTTTTTAAAATTAACTTTAGCTATTTTATATAATTCTTTTTTTCCATACTTTGATACTATTTGTTTACCAACATCATCTACTTTATCTGAAGCGCCTTTTAGTATATTTATATTATATTGTTGTGATATTTTATCCATTTCTTCTAAGAATATGTATCTACTTATTACAGAAGACGCAGCAACACTTAAGTGTTTACTTTCCCCTTTAGTAAGAAATGTTATTTTAGTAACTTTATCATCAATATTTTCTTGTTTTAAATAACTATAATAACTTCTAGGACTAGTAAATTGATCTACTATTATTTTATGATATGGATAATTCTTTTTAGATAGTTCATAAAGAACTCTATTATGAAGTAGGGCTTTTATTTTATTCATGTTAAATCCCTTTTCAGTTAAGTCATTATATTTTGAATTTGATAAAGTAAAAGTAACATAGGGAATCTTTTTCATTATTATTGGAGCACATCTTTTGATTTTTTCATCAGTCATTTTTTTAGAATCCATTACATGCAAACTTTCAAGTAATTTTCTTGATTCTTTATCTACATATGAAGCAGTAACTATAATTGGTCCGAAATAGTCTCCTGTTCCGACTTCATCACTGCCTATAGCATCAAAATAATAGTATGTTTTGTCTTCGGTTGGATCAACTTTTTCTTTAATTTCTGAATCAATATCTCTATTATTAAAATGTTGTTCCAAGTCTTTCCACATATTAGCATCTATATCAGCGCTAATTCCTTGGAACATTACTTTTCCACTTTCATACATAGTAATAACAGTACCTCCTTCATCTGCTTGAAATATAGAATATGGAGGATGAGTATCTCTTCTAAATAAATCATAGTATTCTATCATTTTATTTTTTATGTTATCACTTGCTTTAAATACAATAGTTTTTTGTTTTTCTTTTTCCATAATAACTCCTAATAATATTTTATCATAAATCAATGTAAAATACTTATAAATAATTATTGAAAAGTTATCTAATTATGATAAAATGAAGTAAAGGTAATATTAATGCATTAAATAGCATGATATTTTCGTGTTGTTTTTATTAGGGAGGATTTATGAGTAAAGCTAAATTAATTGTTATTGAAGGCTCAGATGGTAGTGGTAAAGAAACTCAGAGTAAAAAACTAATAGAATATTTTGAAAGTAATGATTTAAAAGTTGCTATGTTTTCTTTTCCTATGTATAATACTCCCACAGGTAAGATAGTGGGCGGGCCATATTTAGGAAAAACTGACATATGTGAAAGTTATTTTAATGAATCTAGCGCTAATGTAGATGCATATGTAAGTAGTTTATATTTTGCAGCGGATAGAAAATATAATTATGATAATTTAATAAAAAATGAAATGTCTAAAAATGATATCATAGTACTTGATAGGTATACCACATCCAATATGGGACATCAAGCTGGTAAAGCAAAAACAAAATATGATAGAGAAAAAATAGTTAATTTTATAGAAACACTTGAATTTGATTTACTTGACTTACCAAGACCTGATAAAGTAATTTTTTTGCATATGCCTTATGAAGCAACATGTGACTTAAGAAAAGGAAGAGAAAGTACAGATGGTAATGAAAAGAGTATTACACATCAAAAAAATTCTGAAAAAGAATATTTAATTCTTGCTAAAGAAAAGCAATGGGATATAATAAATTGTATAAAAACTAAAAAATATAATAATATATCAGATATTAAGTCAATAGATGAAATAAGTAAAGAAGTAATAAATATCTGTAAAAGAGATTTATTATGAAAAAGAAGACTTTAGTAATTGATATGGATGATGTAATAGTTGTTGAACACTTTTTAGGATTAATTAATGAATATACTAATAAAAATTTAAAAGAAAGTGATTTTAAAAATTATTATATGCAAGATGATTTAGAAGATAAAAGTGGCTTCTTTAAATTTTATTTAACTAAGAACATTTATGATTATGGTCATATTAGTGATGGAGCTATAGAAGTAATTAAAGAGTTATGTGAACATTATGATGTATTTATAGGAACTTCTTTTATAGTTAGAGATATAATAAACGATAGTGGAATATTCGTAAAATATAAATATGATTTTTTAATTAAATATTTTCCTTTCATAAATCCTATGAATTTTATATTTTTAGGAAATAAGTCAATAATAAAATGTGATATTATGATTGATGATAAAGAAGAAAATCTAAAGTGTGGAAAAAAGAAATTATTATATACTTCATATCATAATAAAGATATAAATGATGATGAATTAAAAAGAAAAAGAATAACTAGGGTAAATGATTGGAAAGATATTAGTTTAATATTATTAGGAGGTAAGAATGCAGAATAATATTAAAGTAGATTTGTTACCAAATCTTTACGTTAGTGAAAATGGAATTTTTAAGAAAGATGAAGCACTAACATTATCTGGAAAAATAGCTGGAGTTTGTTATGATAAAGAAGGATTCAAGCATTTAGAAAATGAACCTATTCAAAAGTCTATGAAAAGAGTAGATATGACTATGAATAGCGGTCACCATAGTGTATACGACCATATAAATATAAGTTTTAATTTACAAAATATTCCGAAGATACTAGCAATGGTTTTAAATAATGAAAAAGATTATACTACTAGTGAAAAATCTGCTAGATATACGCCTATAGTTGTATCTGAGGGGGGAATAATTAGTGAGCAGGAAGGTGTTTTGTATGAAAAATGGAATAATATATTACGTATTATAATTAAGCAAGAATATGGTAATGTTTTTGATGATAAAAAAATTGAAAAACTTGCTCAAGAAAATGCAAGATATTTTGTTACTTCATTCATGCCAACACAAATGATATATACTACATCTTTAAGACAAATTAATTATATAATCGCCTGGATGAAAAAATATATTAAATTCGCTTCAAAAAACGATCGTTTTAGCTATAATTTAGCTTCTTCAATGTTTTTATTTATTGATGAACTTGAACGTGTAGGAGTAGATGTTCCATTACTTCAAAAGAATGAAAAAGAAAGGAGTTTGTCTTTGTTTGGAAGTAACTTTGATAAGAAACAAGAGTATTTTGGAGATGTTTATCTTACTAAATATAAAGGATCTTTTGCCGAACTTGCTCAAGCACATAGGCATAGAACACTAAACTATCAAATGCAAATGCTTGAAACTAAAGAATATTTTATTCCTCCTATTATTGAAGGAGATAAAGAATTAGTTTCAGAATGGCTTAAAGATATGAAAAGTGTATCTCATATATATCCACAAGGTATGATGGTTGATATTTGTGAAAGTGGAACGTATGATAATTTTATATTAAAGTGCAAAGAAAGATTATGTAGTGCTGCGCAACTTGAAATAATGAGGCAAACTAGAGATACTTTATTAAAATATAAGAACGATTTAGAACAATCTTCTCATCCATTAAAAGACGATATTAATAACTACATTAAAGGATCTAGATGTACTTTCCCTGATTATCAATGTCAAAAGCCATGTGGATTTGATGAAGGTATTAAGTTAACAAGAAAAATATAATTAATTAAAAATAATTAAATAAAAAGGAAGTTACTAAACTTCCTTTTATTTTTAGTTATTACATGTATTGCAAGAATTATTGCATCCATTATTTATAAATCCAACTCCAAAAATAATAACTAATAATATAAATAATACAAGTATTATAGCAGCACCATAACCATATCCATTCTGATAATATCCAGGATATGAATTATACATCATTGAATTACCTGCATTATATCCACCATTATATCCATAATAATACATATATTTATTCCTCCTTAATGATTTCTATATTATTTTATGGATTATATCGTTTTATTGACACTACTTTATAATGAATAATTTACAAATTGATTAATATTTTATATAATACTATTATGATTAAAAGTAGAATGAGAGAATTAAAATATATTAATAAGGGATTATTAATATGTAGTATCATATTTGCTATTGGAGGTGCTTTTTTAATATTAGATGCATCTTCTATTTCTTCTATATTATATTATGGAGAATCAAGCGAATATTATTTTTTTATAAAACAATTATTTTTTATAGCAGTCTCTTTTATAATTAGTATATGTATAATATCTGTTCCTTCTAAAATATATAAAGGAATTTCTATATTTTTAATATTTATAATTGTGCTTCTTTTATTAGGACAAGGAGTACAAAGTACTCTAGTAAATAGTGGAATTAGTGAAGCAACACTTAGTATATTTGGAAGTGATTTTCAAATAGCTGAATTTCTAAAAGTACTTTTAATAGTATATATGGGATTTTTCTATGGTAAGTGGGTAAATACTGAACACAAAAAATATAGTTTTTTAATTCCATTAATAATTTGTGGGATTTCAACAGCAATTATTGTATTAAAAGGTGACTTTGGTACTGCAGTTTTAATGTTAACTTTATTTGGTCTTATATTTCTTAAAATTCCTACAAAAGAAAAATTATTTAAAATATTAAAAGTTATAATGGTTGTTGGTATGTTAAGCGGAATATTATTTTTAAAGTTTGGCTATTTGATTTATCCAAAATCATATATTGAATCAAGTAGTAGACTTAAAAGACTTCTTTATGTTGATCCATGTGATAGGTATGAAGATGCTTCTGGATATCAAGTATGTAATGGATATATTGCTATACATAATGGTGGACTATTTGGTGTTGGAATAGGTAAATCTACTCAAAAATATTTATATTTACCAGAAAGCCATACTGATTTTATATTTCCTATTGTTGTAGAAGAATTAGGTTCATTATTTGGAATATTGATTTTAATAGGATACATATATATAGCTTATCTAATATTTAAAATTTCATCATCTACTTATCATTTGTATCAATCAATTATATGTTATGGAATAGGAATATATTTTCTTTTACATGTATTTGTTAATTTAGGTGGAGTTTTAGGAATAATACCTTTAACAGGAGTTCCTTTTCCATTTTTAAGTTATGGTGGAAGTTATTGTATTTCACTTTTTGCTTCTATTGCAATAGTACAAAGAATAAATATTGAAAGTAAGCTAGAAAAACAAAATAGAGAAATTAAAGATGTAGTTAATAATAAAACTAGACATTAATATAAAAATGTGTTATTATTAATTCGCTTAATCCGATGCATTAATGTATGATTAAATAAAGCACAGAAAGGATGATAGAAATGAATTTAATTGATAAAATTAATTCAAAACAAATTAACCCTAATGTACCAGATTTCCAAGTAGGAGATACTGTAAAGGTTGATGTAAAAATTAAAGAAGGTAAGAGAGAAAGAATTCAAGCTTTTGAAGGAATTGTAACTGCTCGTAAGGGTGGAAGTGTATCAGAAACATTTACAGTTAGAAAGAAAACTGGTAACGTTGGTATTAATAGAGTTTTCCCAGTTAATAGTCCTGTTATTGATAAAATAACAGTAATTAAAAAAGGAAAAGTTAGAAGAAGTAAACTTAACTTCTTATCTAAAATTACTGGAAGTTTTAAAATTAAAGAAAGAAATTAGGTTTACACCTAATTTTTTGTAAGGAGACAAAATGAAATTTTGGAATAAAATAAGGGATTATGTGTTTATAATATTATTTGTCCTTTTATTTAGAACTTTTATTGCTACACCTGCTATAGTAGATGGTAGTAGTATGGATAATACTTTAAATGATGGGCAAATAGTAATTATAAATAAAGTTATAAAATATTTTAAAAATTATGAAAGATTTGAAATAGTTGTATTAGAAAATGACGAAGATAATGATAGAATTATTAAAAGAATTATTGGGCTTCCTAATGAAAAAATAGAATATAAAGATAATATTTTATATATAAATGGTAACAAAGTAACTAGTGATTTAAAATTTGAAGATACAGAAGATTTTGTTTATGAAACAAAAAATGATGAATACTTCGTAATGGGCGATAATAGAGATGTATCTAAAGATAGTAGAATGTTAGGTGCGTTCAACAAAAGTGATATTATAGGAGAAGTAAACTTTAGATTGTATCCTTTTGATAAATTTGGATTTATTAGTAAAAAATAAAATTAAGATAGATATTAGAATCTATCTTTTTTATGCTATAATATAGTTATTCATTGATATAAATAATTATATGGTTTTATTAGCAAAAAGTTTTAAGAATATAGTTAAGTCATATCATCTATGCAGAAATACAAATTGTTAATAAAGGAGGTAAATATGACAAAAAATATGTATCAAAAAAGAGTAGAAAGAAAACAAAGTAAAGTAAATAATACTGGGGTAGATAATAAAACTAATATAAATTGATTGATATCGTTTTAGTTAACACCTAACGCAAACCCTTATAAATAAAGGGCTTATGAAAAGCACCTCTTACACGTTTTATTAAAAAAAGCATATAAAAACGATATTTTAATGAAAAATAACAAAAATAATGCCATTTTATTGATAGAATTAATAAGGTGATATCACCTTTTAACCCCTAGAAAAAACAGAAAAGGAGATGATTAAGATGAATGAATTGAATGAAAATAATAATCTACTTATTTATAAAAACAAAGAAGGAAGTATAATAGTAGATGCTATATATAAAGATGAAA
>CAZDPZ010000017.1:707-19006 GCA_964507635.1 uncultured Clostridium sp. | reverse complement strand
TCTTCAGGGGGTTTTGGTTGAATACTTCCACACTTATAATCGTAGAAGTACTCTAGGTATATTTCTATACCATCTTAATTATATAATGATAAAGTTATCATTGTCAATTTTAAAACCAAAACTTTACAAAATATTCATAATTATTTTTCTTTTAAAGATTTAAACATTTTCTTCCAAAGTTTACTTGATGAATAATTAAGTATACCTACTTTATAAATTCTTAGACCATACTTATATAGTAGTACGCATACTACTCCTAATAAAGATATAGCTGTACATAAATCCAATATAGTCATTTCGCCTAATGTATATAAAACAGGAGCAAGTATTCCAGAAATAAATGGTATATATCCAGCTACTTTAATAAAAGTAGAGCCTTGGTAAACTGAAGCATATATTGCCAAATAATAACCAATCATTAAAAATATCATTATTGGTGTTTGTACTTGTTGATAATCTTCCATACTAGTTGTCATACTAGCAAGTATTCCAATGAATAATGAATATGCTAAGAAACTAAGAAGCATTAGTATTATAAAAAATGGTATTCCCATTAACAAACTCGAAAGTAAATCGCTATGTAAAAACACATTAACATAACTGCTTACATTTCCTAATCCTTCAGTTGGTAAACTTAAACTTCCCATCGTAAATGCTCTTATGCATATACCAATAACAGCATATATAATTAATAATAATCCTTGGGTAATTGCAAATACATTAGCTGACACTAATTTTGACATAAAATGTATTTTTGGACTTACACTTGATATTATTATTTCCATGCTTTTAGAAGTTTTTTCCTCATTTATTTCAGCACCTATCATTTGAATTATTAATATAATTAATAAGAAGAAAGGCACTATAAATATAATTACAATTACTCCACCTATAGCATTTATAAGCTCTTCATTTTCATTTAAATCTTCATTTAATATTGTTCTTTTTACATCTACTTCTTTATATATTTTATCAAGTGTGCTTTGATCAATTTTTGAATCAAGTAAAGCTTCATTATATTTAGTTGTATTTAAAGCATTAGCAATATTTTGATATAAAACAGTATCTACATATTCATAAGATATTATTTCTGCATCAAATATATTATCCTTATCTTTTACAATATTAATTATAATATCACTACTTTTATCTTTGTTCATTTCGCTTGTTAACTCATCAATTGTCTTGTCACTTTTATTTACAGTAGCACTATAACTATCCAATATAGATAAATAACTATCATTAAATGTTTTTGACAATTCATCATATATATTACATTCATCAACTACATAAATATTTATATTTTCATTAAAGTCTCCTCCAAATGATTTAACAATACTATCTAAGTTGATTAAGCAAGGTATGATTATTAATAATAAGATGTTTATTATTTTAAAAGCTTTAGAATTTACCTTCTTTTTAATGCTTTCTTTTGTTAAAAACTTAAATTTATTTTTCATATGCTTCACCTACTATGCTTACAAATATTTCATTCAATGAAGGTTCTTCAACAACAAACTTATAAACATCATTACTCTTTGACACTTCTTTAAACACATCGTTTACATATTTATTGTCTTTAATCTTTACGGTATATTCGTCCTTATTTTTAGTAATTGATTCTACTCCATCTATTTTTTTAATATTATTTTCATCTATAGATGCTATAATCTTAATATTCTTTTTTCTATAGTTTTCTTTTATTTTAGTTAATTTACCTTCTAATACAGATTTGCCATGTACTAGTATTGTTAATGAATCGCAAAAGTATTCTATATGTTCCATCATATGTGAAGAAAATATTATCATGGTTTTTTCACTTTTTAATTTTAATATTTCATTTTTAAACATTTCTACGTTTATAGGATCTAACCCACTAAAAGGTTCATCAAGGATTAATAATTTAGGTTTATGAATAATACTTAATATAAATTGTATTTTTTGTTGATTTCCTTTAGACAATTCTTTTATTTTTTTATATTTATAATCTTCTATTTTAAATAATTTTAAATATTCATCTAATCTTTGTTCAATTAAATCATTACTCATACCTTTAAGAGTGGCATAATAAATTGCTTGATCATATACAGTTTTATTTAATAAAAGACTTCTTTCTTCTGTTAAAAAGCCTATTTCATCTGTTATATTATAATCAATATTTTTTCCATTTAATGTAACTGTTCCATCTGTCTTATCTAAAAGTCCCATTATCATTCTAAATGTTGTTGTTTTTCCAGCACCATTTACTCCAAGAAGTCCAAATATTTCACCTTCTTTAATATCAAATGATAAGTTATCTACTGCTAGGAAGTCCCCATAATATTTTGTTATATTTTTAACACTTAGCATAATGTAACCTCATCCCCTGTTTCAATATTAATTTTTTTAGCTATATCTTTATTTATATGCATTTCAAGTACACAAGTTTCATCACTTTTTAAATGTACATTTTCAATTATTTTTCCATTATTCATTTTAACTTTAACCAACTCTTTTAAGTCTTTATTTGAATTAATTAAATCTTGATTATCAAAATGTATATGAGTATTAGATACAATAGTTGATTCTATTGCTTTATAAGTTCCTTTAGGACCTATAATATTTATTGTTTCACTTTTACTTAAGTCACCACTGCTCCTTAATGGTGCTTTGAATCCGAAAAACTCATTATCTATATCTAATAATTCTACTTGAGTATATTTCCTACAAGGACCTATTATTCTTACATGTTCTAATATTTTACCATTATGTTCTAAATTAACAGTTTCTTCACAAGCAAATTGTCCTTTTTGTAATAAGTATCTTTTAGGTGTTAATTCATATCCTATACCAAATAATATTTCAAGTACTTCTTTAGTAACATGAATATGATGATTAGATACTCCTACTTTAATTTTCATAGTTTATTCCTCCTTAATAATTATACTATATTTTATATATAAATCACAATTATATTTTTTTTACATTAAATAATATTAAGGAGGATTTAAATGAACGGAAGTTATTATAAAACGCCAATATTTATCAATGATATTGAAAGACAAGATATTATTCCAAAATATAATGATAGTATTTCCTATAGTCCACAAATGAGTTATATTGAAAATATATTAAGAAATAATATTGGTAAAAAAGTTAAAGTTCATGCTTCTTTCAGTGATTCAAATGAATGGAGAGATAGAATTTTTACAGGACTAATTGAACATGCAGGAAGAGACAATTTAATTATAAATGATGTAGAATCTGGTAAGAACTATTTAATTCTTATGATATATGTAGATTTTGTAGAATTTGATGAAACTATTAATTATTATGAGAATAATCTTTTAAAAACTCAAAATATTTGATATAATTATCTTTAGGATGTGAATATATGAATACATTAAATATCATAGCATTAATTTTAGTTACATTAATTTTTATAATTACATTGTTAATTATTCTTTTTAAGCATTATAATGAAAAAATAGTATACATATCTTCTAAAATAAATGATGCTCAAAATGACTTACTTAAAGAAACACAAAATGAGCATTCTGTTCTTATAAAATTAATTGATGTAATTGAAAATAAATATAAAATTGAAAGTAAAACTTTTGATGAAGTTAAGTCACTAAATATTAAACAAATAACAATAACTAATAATGATAAGTTATTTAGCAAATGTTTTAATGAAATTAAAGATGCTAAAGAAGATAATACTAAGAAAAAAGGAAGAGAACTTAAAAGTTATGTTGATAATAAAAATAAATATGAAGAGTGTGAACTTCATATAATTTCTCTTAGAACATATTATAATAAATATGTATTAGAATTTAATAATTTAATTAAAAAATTTCCTTATAATTTAGTCTCTATTACAAAGAAATATAAATTAAAAATATTAATTGAAGGACAAGAGATAGATAATAGTTTTAATAATAATTTGGAAGTTTAAAATTTACTTCACTTATATTATGTGATTTTAAATAATTATTTGCTTTTGAAAATGGTTTACTACCAAAAAATCCATTTCGAGCTGAAAAAGGACTAGGATGAGTACTTTCTATTATTAAACGATTAGGGTTTTTTATAAACTCTTTTTTACTTTTTGCAAAGTTTCCCCATAAAATAAAGACTAATGGTTCTTTTTTTTGATCTAAAACTTTAATAATATAATCTGTTAATAATTGCCATCCTAAATCTTTATGTGATAATGGAGAGTCTTTTTTAACTGTTAGAATACTATTTAAAAGTAAAACTCCCTCTTTTGCCCATGGACTTAAATCACCATCATATCCATTTTTAATACCTAAATCATCATATAATTCTTTAAATATATTTTGTAAACTAGGAGGAAGTTTAATACCTTTAGATACACTAAAAGAAAGACCTTGAGCTTCTCCTTCACCATGATATGGATCTTGTCCAATAATAACTATTTTAACTTTATTATATGGAGTTAATTTTAATGAATTAAAAATATTTTCATATTTGGGATAACAAATATTATTGTTATATTCAGATTTAACAACATTCATAAATTTATTGAATCCTTTACTTTCCCAAACAGTTTTTAATATATCATCCCAATCATTTCCTATCATTATTACACATCCTTATATATATAATATTATACTATTATTTAACATAAACAAAAAGTAATATATTAAATATTACTTAATGGTTTAATCATATAAAGTTAGAGGATTAAACTTAGTTCCATTTTTTATCATTGTAAAATGTAAGTGTGTACCAGTACATGTTCCAGTACATCCCATTATGCCTATAAGTTGTCCTTTTTCAACTTTATCACCTGCAGAAACTAATCTTTTCTTTAAATGTTCATATATTGAAGAATATCCATTGCCATGATCTATCTTAACATAATTACCCATTCCACCTGAATAGGAAGATGTAGTAATTGTTCCACTTTGAATAGCATAAATATATTTGTTTGGTGTACCTGTAATATCTACCCCATCATGAAATCTTACTTCATGATATACAGGGTGAACTCTATATCCATATTTTGATGATATACGATATGGTTTACTTGTAGGCCATGCCCAATACGTTGAAGATCCTACATATACTACACTATTAGCCCCAACAACTATTACTTTATCTGTTGGCTGTGTTATTACTTCTTCAGTAACTAATTTAGTGTTTAAAATAACGCCATTCATTTCTTGAGTAGCATAAGTAACTTTACTTAATCCATTAGAACCAGATTGTTTAGTATATGATTGTGATGAATCTAAATTCTTATCATACTCAACTTTAGTATCATATTTAATAGTTTGATTATTTGTTTCATATGATTCAACTACCACATTTGCTACTGGTTCAATTGGAGCTACTCTTACTTCTTGTCCTACTGCTAATAAAGCATTCTCTCCAGCTATGTCGGGGTTTGCCACTAAAAAGTCTGAAACACCTAACTGATTTTTATAAGCAATTGATTCTATAGTATCATTTTTAGAAACAGTATATACATCAGTAATATTTGTAGTACCAAATAGAAAATACATACTCAAATCATCAGAATTAGTAATAATATTTTCTTCAGTAGAAACATAAGTCTTTTTAACAGTAATTTCTCTATCAAAATATATATTAATAAGTTCTTTTCCTTCATCAGTAATTTTCTTTTGTGTCCCTTTTAAATACTCATCATAATTATCTTCATCAACAAATGCTAATACTGTATTTTTTATAGCTATATTAATGTCATCTTTGTTTAAAATATAAAAAACGGTTGATTCCTTATCTTTAGTTACAGTGACTTGATAACCCTCTATAGTAAATGGATCTAAATCCTTAATTTCTTCATATATGCTTTTTGCTTCTATAACATTATCATTATATGTAATTATATTTTGTATTTCTAATCCTGATGGTGGATATACTTTATCAACATTATATTGTTCCTTTATTTCCTTTTGTTCCTCATCAATTAAATCATATAATTCATCTTTTGATTCTATTAATCCTAATACTTTTCCAGATAAATATACTTGATAATATTCATTGGCTGAATATTGTTTAAAACTATCTGCAAATACAATATAGCATACTAAAGAAACACAAATTATTCCAAACAAAATTGTACCAAATTTTACTTTATTCATTTACTTCTTCCTTACTTATGTAATTATCAAATGAACCTGTATTCATCTTAAAAACTAAATTTAACATACCAGTTGTTCCTGCTCTATGTTTTGCTATAATCAAATCAACTTTTCTATTAACATTCCCCGTATATTTTCCATATTCATCACTATGTAAAAATAATACTATATCAGCATCTTGCTCTATTGAACCGGATTCTTTTAAATCAGATAGTTTTGGTTTATTATCTTCACCTTTTCTTTGTTCAACATTTCTTGATAATTGTGCTAAGGCTATAACAGGAACATCTAATTCTTTAGCTAATTTTTTAATATCACGGCTTATCTCACTTACCTCTTGTACTCTTTGCCCAGCATACTTAGATGAACTTGACAATAATTGCATATAATCTATTATTATTAAATCTAAGCCATCATCTGAATTTTTTAGTTTCCTACATTTTCTTCTAATCTCACTAACAGTTAAATCTCCACTATCATCAATAAAGAACTTAGTATCAGATAATTCACTCATAGCTTCGTTCCATTTTCTCCAGTCATTATTATTAAGCTTTCCAGTTTTTAAAACATCTCCATCAATTTTTCCAACACAGCCAAACATTCTTTTTCCAATTTCCTCTGTGCTCATTTCTAAAGAAAATAAAGCAACACTATTTTTATTATTTATAGCTGCATTTAATCCTATGTTTAAAGCAAAGGCACTTTTTCCACAACCTGGACGTCCTGCTATAATTATTACCTGTTGTTTTTGAAGTCCTCTAGTCTTTTCATCTAATTCATAATATCCCGTTCTAATGCCAGTATATTCTGTTTTTGATTCAGCTAGAAATTCTATATTTTTTTGTATTTCTGGAAGTACATCTTGTATTTTAACAATATCTCTTCCTAATTTATCATTATAAACACTTAATATATTACGTTCAGCATTCTCTACAATATCAACTATATTATCTTTTTCATCATAACAATCTTCTTGTATTTTAGTACTTTTTTCTATTAACTTTCTTAATATACTTTTTTCAAATATAATTTTAATGTAATATTTTAAATTAGCAGTAGAAGGTACTGAAGATATTATTTCACTAATATATTGTGTTCCCCCTACTTTAGCTAAATTCTTTGTTTTATCTAATTCATTACATACTGTTTGTGAATCAACTGCAATATTATTAACATGTAAATCCTTCATAACTTTATATATTAATCTATTTGCCTCACTATAAAACATATCATCGGTAACTTCATCCATGATTTTGTCTAATGCTGACTTTTCTAAAAATCCACATCCTAATACCGATATTTCAGCATCTAAATTATGAGGTTCACTTCTTGACATTATTTCTCGCTTTCTAACTTTATTTTTATATTAAATTTTACTTTTGAATGTAATACAATTTCAACTTCATGTATTCCAATAGATTTTATATCACTTTTAATATTAATTTTCTTCTTATCAATATCATAACCCAGTGTAGATAGTTTTTCACTTATTTGTTTAGAACTAATACTTCCAAAAACTTTATCATTTTCACCAGTTTTAACTTTAAAATCAATTGTTTTATCATTAAGTTTACTTTTAATTATATTGCACTCATCAATCAATTTGTCTTCTTTATCTTTTTTGTCTTTTAATTGATTATTTAATATATTAACACTTTTTGTAGTATATGCTACTGCTAAGTTTTGATTAATTAAATATTTAGCATAACCATCTTTAAGATCCTTTACTTCGTCCTTTTTCCCTTGATGTTTAACGTCAGTCAATAATATAACTTTCATTCCTATACGCCTCCTTTAAATAATCAATATTATTATATCATAACATGAAATAAAAAAAAAGTTGTATTATTTTTACAAATATTATATACTTATATTGCAATAACAGGAGATAATTATGATAACAGGCATTATATTAGAAAAAATGAAAAGTCTTGAATCAACTATAAAAAAATACCTAACAATTCGTTTTGGTAAATATTTGTCTGAACAAAAAATGAATTTAATGTATTCTAAAAATTATGTCCAAGATTTAGATTTCGATAATGCTGATAGTGAAGAACAGGCAAATGGTGTTTTATTACGTGGTATTTTAGGAAGTTTAATAGATATTAAATGTTCAAAAAATCTAAATGTTTCAGAAAACGAAACAAAAGAAATCATATATGGTGAAGATTTAGAACAATCATTAATTGAAGAATATGCTCAAGAACTTGCCTCTATTTATAATATTAATATGGATAATAAACCTGAACTAAAAGAAGATGCACAAACGATTAAAAAACTAAAGGAAAAGTTAAATAATGGATTAGATCCACTTGTATTTAATTCAAATGCCATTGAGATATTAGACGCGGCACAAACAAAAGAATTAATCAATGAATATGATAATAAAGCTATTGAAAAATACGTTAAAAAAAAAGAAAAAACTGAAAATATAAGAGTAGGATCAAAAGAGGAAGAAAAACATATTGATGAAGAACTTACTAAAACTGGTAGAATACAAATAGTATTTTTACAAGGAAAAGAATATGTAAAATATGTTGATGAAATTGGTGAACCACACTTAGTAGAAACTAAAAATCCAACTCTTGTATCAGATGTGTTTAAAAATGCAATTGGTGACTTAAAACCTGGCGAAGAGTTAGATCCTGAAAAGTTTTTTGAATTGTTAACTCTAAAAGAAGAAGAAGTAAAGTTAGTTAAAAAAAAGGATTTAAACAAGAATCATCTTACTAGTGAAGAAGTAAATATGATTAACTTTGTACATAATAATAAACATGTAGAATTAACAAATGCATCTGACACAACCGTATTAACGGATGCTGATAATGCTCAAATTCACATTGATACAGATACAAATAATTTAATGTCAACAGCAGTTGTAGGTGGAGTAATTACTTCAGAAGTCATAAAGGATGGAACAGACTCTTTAACAAACATGAATACTACAAATGGTGTACAAGTGGGAGATATTCCAGGAGAAAATGTTCAAGAAAAACAAGGAAAAGTTGAAACTGAAGAACTTAAACCTTTAACTGAAGAAGAATACTATTCATATTGTGAAAAGTTTATAAAAGGTGAAGAACTACCATTAGAAGTATTACAACAATTAAAATCATCTCCATTAAATGAGAAGTTAGCTGTGGAAAACAATTTAAATATTCAAAATGAAGAACCTGAAATAATACAAGAAGAAAGTGGCCCTGTATTAGGTATGCATGGCAGTAGCTGGAGAGCAAGTGGATTTACTAATAAATATTTAGCATTTTTAATAGTCGGAATAATAGTATGTATAGGAATTACACTTGGTGCTTTATTATTCAAAATAGCTGGCAGATAAAAAGAAGATTATTATTTCTTCTTTTTTAGTTTTAATTTATATAACAAATTATCAACATAATCTTGACCAAATACATCATAAAGCAAATTATTTTTATATGCTATAAATCCATAAATTATACTTCCAAACAAAGCACATACAAGACAAGGTACAATCATTCCCAACCTACTTACAAATAAATCTTTAATAAAATATAGAATAATCATTACTACTGCGACCATACATAATAATGGAACAATCATTTTTAAAAGAATATTAACGAATCCTCTATATGAAAAATCCATACTTTTCTTAAGAGATCTTAAAGCAATTAATATAGACGTGCCTCCTCCAATCATAGTGGCAAATATAGCACCATAATATGGATATATCCCAATTTTAGAACATAATACCATTAGTGGAATATCTAATACTATATTTATTAATAATCCAACAATAGAACTCAAATAAACTGTCTTAAATTTATTAAGACCTTGAAGCGTCATATTAATTACTAAAAATATATTAGTAATTAATATTGAGAAAGGCAACATTTTTAATATTATTCCACCATATTCACTATATCCATAAAACACATAATATATTTGATCAGATAATAAACTAATGCCTACACTCATAGGTATACCAATTACTAACATAATTCCTATAGCTTTAACTAATTGATAATTAATAGCTTTATAATCCTTCTTAACTAAATTACTTACCATATAAGGTATTAAACTAATTGATAATCCTATTGAAATAGCATTGACAATTAAACATATTTTAGAAGCCCATGTTGCCATTACACTACCAATTATCTCTGCGGTTTTTCCATCATATCCTAAGTAAGATAATCCTCTAATAATTAATGATAAATCTGTCATATTATATAAATCTACTACAACAGATACTACTATTAATGGAATACTATACTTAATAATTTTTTTAAATATTGACTTATTACTTACCTTGTCTACTTGTCCTTTTGCAGGATATGTTATCTCTTTCTTATTCTTACGTATTTTAATACCTAAATATATATATGCTACTAACCCAGCTATAAATGCTCCAAATACTGCTATAGCAACACCAATATCTTCACTTAAATGATAAACTTTTATTGATATATATGATCCAACTAATATAAATGCTATTCTAACAATTTGTTCAATCAATTGACTATTAGTACTTACTGAAATAAACTTTTGTCCTTGCAAATAACCCTTCTTAATAGCTAAAAGAGGTACAATTAATAAACAAAAAGAAATACTTCTAATTACTAAAGTAACACTTTCTATACTATTTCCACCACTCACATCTCCAACAAATATATACGCTGCTTGTGAAGCAAAAATAAACATAAGTAAAAATAATATAGTAGATAATATTATTACTATTCTATTTCCAACTTTTAATGTTCTTTCTTTAGCATCATACATTTCTAAAGTTGTATATTCACTAACAATTTTACTAATCGCAAGAGGAATCCCCGCTGTACATATATTTATTACCAAACTATATATTGTATAAGCATATGAATATAAAGCTCCTCCCAGAGCCCCTACTATACTATAAAAAGGAATAACATATATTCCACCCAATATTTTAATGATTAATAGCGAAATTGACGCTAAAATTGTTCCTTCAACAAATGAGTTTTTTTTCATTTCACTCCCTATAGAGTATCAAAGCAGAAAAACAATAAATTTGATCTTCTCCAAAAATAGATACAGCAGTAGAAAACTGCACACTAATTATATCATAATTATTACTACTTAAAAATAGATTGATACTCTTTTCCAAATCTTTTTCATGTGATTCATCAAAAACTTTAACCTTAAACATTATATTCACCAATAATATTTTACAATTAATTTTATAAAAAAAATGTCAAATTATATACATATATTAATTTGTTTTATTTGTTTTTCCCTTTACTTTATTTCTAATTTCTTCTAATTTTATTGTATTTGTTTGTTCTATACCTTTATTAACATTAGATTTATTCATATAAAGTCCTAAAACAAATATATAAGCTAGCCCATAAAACCAAATTAACAATATTACTATATTAGTAAGGTTACCATATATTAAATCATATTTTGCTATATTATTTATATAATAAGAAAATATAGTAGTTAAAAGTAACCACATAAGAGTTGTAAAAACTGCTCCTTTATTAGTATATTTACTAGGAATATTTTCATCAGGTGCTATTGTATATATCATCTTAATAAAAATAAAAATTATTAATAATGATACTGGTATTTGCAAAATAATATAAATCATATTAAATACTGATTCATTTTCAACTACTATGTTACTAAAAGATCCTATCAATGTTAATATTGAACTTCCAAGTAATGGAACTACTATAATAAATGAAAATAATAGTATCATAATTATTGTAATAATCACAGCTTTAATTGTTCTTCTAAGAATTGAAGAATCAGAAACATTAAATATCGTATTACTAGCTAATATTATAGCATTACTACCATTTGTAGCAACACAAATAGCAAATACTAATGTTATTATTGAACTTGATGTTAAAGTATCAGAAAAAATAGGTTGTAATAATTCAACTACTCCACTAGGAAATGTATTATTTAAAAAATTTTGCATAATATCTATCGGTAAATTAAAAGAAGTGAATACATATACAATTAGTGTTAATATAGGAATAATAGCTAAGAAAAAAGAAAAAGCAAGACAAGCTGGCAATATTCCCATTTCCTTACTAAAAAGAAAATTACTAACATACTCTAATTTATTTTTCATTATTAATTCCTTTATTCTTTTTTATCATTGAAAGAGAATCATTAATAGCGTCATCTATAGTCATTTGTTCATTTGCTATCATAGAATAACCTATAGATACACCGTATTCTTTATTAGGAAGAGAACTATTAAATTCTTTAGTTAGTTTATGAATATATGATGCTATCTTTTTTTCTTCATAGCCTACTAAGTATATTATAAATTCATCTCCATCAGTTCTCATTATTTCAGAATTATCCCTTTGTGTCTTAATAAGTACACTAGCAACAGCTCTTATTTGACTATCCCCAGCCTCATGTCCACTCTTATCATTTAAAGTTTTAAGCGAATTTATATCAATTACAATTACAGTTTGAGGATATACTTTAGTAGATGACCAAAAATCAATATTATCATTCAAGAAATTTCTATTCTTAAGATTGGTCATAGCGTCAAAGTAATAAAGTCTATCTTCTTTTTTAACTTTTTTGGCAAACATTGCTTTTTTTGCAATACCATATACAACAAAACCAACTATTAAAGCCCCTATAACTATATATATAAGATTAGTCATAAGAAAATTAAATATTCTATTATTTTTTAATGTTGTTATTACACCTTCTACACTCTCATTTTTAACTTCATTTGAACTTAATGTACTAAGATAAAAATCAAATAAATTATTAAATGCAGTATTCTTATTATATAATAAGAAAGAATTATTAAGTTTAACACTATCAATATATCTAATACTATAATTTTTTAATTTTGAATCATTATAATAGTCATATACTTCTTTTTCAATAATGATAATTGAGTCTTCATTAATATTATTTAATAATGTTTTAATACTAGAGAAATCTTTTATTTCAAATAAATTTTTACTTGCCATATTATATTTCAAATTCATGTTTGAAAGCATTGTAACTTCATAATTAACTAAACTATATAATGAATTAACAACAATATTATTATCAACATGTGCAAGTACAACATATTCCGTTGGTCCTAAAGTTCTAGAAGTAATATACTCTTCACTACTCAAAGAATAATAATTAAGAACTATGTCCACTTTATTATCATCTAAAGCACTATCCAAATCCTTCGTATTATCATATTTAACATATTTATATGTTACTCCAGTAATATCAGCAAACTTAGATAAATATGTATTTGTAAGACCCGTAAAATTATTATGTATTAATCCTTCATATGGAAGATTAGAAATATATCCTACTATAAAATCATTATCAGTTACAGATGCTTTTTCATATTCAGAATAATTTTTGGCATCATAATATATATTTAGAAAATAACTATTGATTTTAGAATCTAAAGTTTTTTTATATCTATAATAAAACTTAGTCATAATATTTGATAATACTGTAGAATCTTCATCAAGACTAATTACATAATAAGAATATAATCCATCTAAATGAAAAACTATTTCATAATTGTTTGACACTATTGAATTTAAGTATTTGTACATTGGTACAATCATAAAACTAATTTCATTATTTTCATAAGCATTCTTTAATTCATCAAAAGAACTGTATGTTTTATATACTATTGTTGTGTATTCTGTTAAATAATAACTTATTGTATCTTTATCTGAAGATATAATTCCAATCTTTTTATTACTTAAATCAGACAATTTACTAACAGAATCTTTTTCTCCAATTACAATAAAGTGATCTTTATAAAGTACTATATCTTGTGAACCTATATTATTTTTACTAACTAATTGTATCTTTGATGTATCAGTTGTAATAACATTTAATGAAAGGCCTGTATCCTCTTTTAAGGCATTAATGTAATCAAAATATACCCCTTTTCCATCTTTAGAGAAAATAGGCAATCCTTTTTCTACATATATATCATATGATGTATCTGTATTTTCACTTATCCAGTTTTTTTCAGAATAAGAATAATTATTAACTGTACTAGTAACATAATATAAAATACCAAAAAATGCACTAATAATAAGTATTATTATAATAAACACTAAAATTGTTTTTTTTCTTTTTTTGTTTATATTTCTTATCATGTATTACCAAACCACCTTTAAACTACTAGCATTTTTTGACCCGAATATTGGAAAATTTTCATTTTCTTCTTCTCCAGAATAAGTAATAATAAATTGAATATCATAGAATGTTAAATTCTTTTCACCAATAGAATCTAATGATTTAATAGCTAATGTTTGAGCTTCTTCTATTTTAATAGATTTTATAAGATCTATATCAATATATACAATTTTTCCCTCAACTGTGACATTAACATCACCTACATTGTCATTACCATCATAAACTGCATTAATATCCTTACTTAATGTATCGCTCAAAGGGTAATTTTCTATTCCTTCTAATCTATCGCCATATTTTGAAGTACTGCTACCAGCATAAAAATATTTATAAAAACCAAATCCTAAAGCACCAAAACATACAAGTAAAATTAATAAAAGAACCCATAGAACCTTATTATTGTTTTTTGCTCTTACTTTACTCATTAATTAAACACCTTCCTCGGTAAAATTAATTATACTATAATTATACAAATAATTCTAGTAGGAATAAAAAATCATGTTATTTTTAATACATCATATTTCGACATTCTTTTAATACAAATGAAAAAATGACTATAAAATATTGACAAAAGCTTAATATTCAAGTAAAATGTTTATTGCATTAGCGAATAATGCTATGCAGGTGTAGTTTAATGGTAGAACTTCAGCCTTCCAAGCTGCTAACGTCGGTCCGATTCCGATCACCTGCTCCATAAAATATTGTATTTGAAATATTTTCAAATTTAATAAACTGATTTCAAAAATCAGCTTTTTATATATTTTTAATTACAAAAAAGATAAAATTTATACTTACCTTTTTAAATATTTATAATTTTTAGTTGTAGCAACACTTCTTATTAAATAATAATGAACATATAATTATTCCTATCAAAGAAATAATTCCAAGCATTAAATAATTCATTATCGAATCACTTGTTTTAGGATTTACAATTGATTCTTCAACTATAAATGTTGTTGTTGCTTCTTCATCATTTGTATAAGTTACTTTTATATTGTAGGTTCCTGGTGTTAATGACTTAAGGTAATCTTTTTTTAGTGTAATTATTGTACTACCTTCTTCACTAGCATAATTAGTTGAATTTAGTTCTTCATCATTTACATAAACCTTATCTAATAATTCGTAATTTCCATTTATTGCTACAACGATATTTTCATTAGTATTTGTGTTCACTTTTGAATTCGCACCGCTTATTATTTCATATGTATAATCCCATTCAAACTCAGCATTAATTACTATAGCCTCATTAGGCATTTCAAATGTATATGTAGTAGCATTTACTTCAACTAAGGATATTGACGGTACTGATGAGATAGTTTTTAGTTTATATCCAGTATCTGGTTTCATTGCTAATGTTATGGTATCTCCTTCACAATAAGAAGTATGTTCTGATGAAACTTCTCCATGTATCATTTCATTTATAGTTATTTTATTTATCAAAAATATATGAATAGTATCTGTACGACCAATATTATAATATTGTATCGTTAAACTATCGTCTAATACATTATTTGCATACATCAATTTTTGTTGTTCTGGAACCACGTCTATTTTGTCTTGTATTTTTGTTTTCAAATTTGCTATTGTATCAGTAGGTTCAACATCTAATGTAATATTTCCACCTGCTTGAGTTCTTACAAATATTTGCATTGCATTAACATTTGAAATCTTTATGCAAAATACTATAGCCATTATTATCAATATTTTTAAAAAGTTTTTTTTCATATATGTTACTCCTATCATTAATAATATAGCATTATTTTTTTTAATTTATAATAAAAAATAGCATTATTATGCTATTAATTTATATCTTTCATTTTCTTATTAATGTATTTTATTGCAAATTTTGAATTAAATTTATAAATAAAATTCATAAATTTAGAATCAGATCCAACATACAATTTAAACTTATTATTATTGATTCCCTTAATTATTTGAGACGCAGCATCTTGTGCAGATAGCATTTTATAATTGCTATTTGAAGAAGTGCTACTAATTTTAACATTAGAATTACTTACTATATTTGTTGCCATAGCTCCTGGAAATACTATCATTACTTTAACATTAGTATCCAATAGTTCAGCATATAATCCTTCTGTAAGTAACTTCAAAGCTGATTTAGATGCCCCATATATACATTGTTTTGGAAATGGAAAGAATCCTCCCATGCTTGAAACATTAACTATATATGCTTCATTTTTATTTAACATCTCATTTAAAAATGCTCTTATTAAATTTAAAGGTCCATAAAAATTAATATTCATTACTCTATTAATTTGTTCTGTAGTTAAATTTTCAACAGTAACAAATGGTTGTACTATTCCTGCATTATTAATAAGTATATCAACACTTTTACACTCACTCAAATAGTTTTTTTTAAATTCATTAATTGAACTCTCACTTGAAACATCAACAACAAATGTTTTTAATTTATCGGATTTTAATTCGCCCTCTAATTTTTTTAAATTTTCTTTATTAATATCTATTGCTGTTACATAAGCACCTAAATTAATTAACTGCTTTGTAAGACTTGCTCCTACACCTGAAGCACCACCTGTAACAATTATTTTTTTGTTATTTACTTCCATATTTTACCTTTCTAATTCAAATATTTTATAACTTCATTAGCACAAACTGCTCCATCACTTACAGCCGTTGTAATTTGTCTAAAAGATTTAACTCTTACATCTCCACCTACATATATTCCTTTTTTATTTGTTAAACAATTTTGTGAATCTATATAATTATATTTATCTATATCAATTAATTCTTTAAATATTTCACTTTGAGGTAAAAAACCAATTGATAAAAACATACCATCTATTTTTATTTTTTTTAATTTATCTTTGGTTTTAATTGTAATAGATTCTAGTTCATTGTCTCCAATAATATTATTGACAGAACTTGAACAAAATATTTCAACATTATCTTTATTTCTAATTTTTCTACTAAGTACTTCTTCACAAGTTAAATCATCCAAATTTTGAATAACATACACTTTCTTACATATTTCAGCTAAAGTAATAGCGTTTATAATAGCACTATTTCCTCCACCTATTACTGCAACAGTCTTTTCTTTGTAAAACGCTCCATCACATGAAACACAAAAATGAATGCCTTTTCCAACTAAATTTTCTTCGTTTTCAAGACCCAACATTCTATGTTTAGCGCCAGATGCGATAATAATAGTTTTGGTTTCATATGTATTATCAGTAGTAACTACTTTTTTCACTTTACCATCTACAATTTTAGTTACTTCTTCAAGTTCCATTTGAACACCCAAATCCATCATTTGATTAAACATATTATTTGAAAGTTCACTTCCAGAAATACTTTCATATCCAGGATAATTTTCAATTAATGGAGAAGAAGACATTTGTCCACCAATTGTCTCTTTCTCCAAAATTAATACTTTTTTATTTGCTCTTGCTAAATAAATAGCCGCTGTCATACCAGAAGGTCCACATCCAATTATTATTGAGTCATACATTAGATATTAAACTCCTCTATATATTTTTTAATATTTGATAAGTTATTAACAATCTCACTTTTTCCATCTTTAATTACAACCAATGTTGGAGCTTGTTTAACTTTATATTCCTTTGTTAGGGAAACATTCTCTTCAGCATCTATAAAATCATAATCTATTTTTGCTTTTTCTAATAGTTTTTTTGCCATTTGACAATTAGGGCACTTCTTAGTTCCAAATAACATTATTCTATTATCTTTTAATTCACTTTTTTTTGCTTTTGTATCTAAATGTGAATAATTTAAATCATAATTTTGACGCATTTTGTATTCTTTAGATTTACCATCATTCCAGTTCTTTACTGGTCTATAATATCCAGTAATTCTACTATATACTTCTGTTTCTTCTCCACAAGTTGGACATTTAAATGCTTCTCCAGCAATATATCCATGATTCTTACATACTGAATATATTGGAGACAAAGTATAATATGGTAATTTATAATTTTCTGCTATCTTTTTAACAAGTGTAGCAGCAGATTTCCAATCTTT
>CAZDPZ010000017.1:0-697 GCA_964507635.1 uncultured Clostridium sp. | reverse complement strand
TAAGAATGCATGAAATACCGTACCTGATGTATATAAAGTTTGTAATTCATCTTGAATATCTAAAGCTTCAAATATATCAGCTGTATATCCTACTGGTAAATGTGAACTATTAGTATAATATGGTGTTTCATCATCAGAAGCAGTAACAATATCAGGATACTTTTCTTTATCTTTTTTAGCTAAACGATATGAAGTAGATTCTGCTGGTGTTGCTTCTAAATTATAAAGATCTCCATACTCTTCTTGATAATCTGATAATTTTTCTCTCATATAATTTAAAACGTCTTTAGTAAACTCTTGAGAATCTTCATGAGTTAAATCCTCTTTTAACCATTTTACATTTAAACATGCTTCATTCATTCCAACTAATCCAATAGTAGAAAAATGATTAGCAAATGTTCCAAGATATCTTTTAGTATATGGATATAATCCTTCATCTAATAATTTAGTAATAACATTTCTTTTAATTTTTAAACTTCTAGCAGCAATATTCATTAATTTTTCTAGTCTTAAATAGAAATCTTTTTCATTTTCAGCTAAGTATGCTATTCTTGGCATATTTATTGTTACTACTCCTACTGATCCTGTTGATTCTCCACTTCCAAAGAATCCTCCTGATTTTTTTCTTAATTCTCTTAAGTCTAATCTCAAACGACAACACATACTTCTAACATCACTTGGTTCCATATCTGAATTG
>CAZDPZ010000016.1:0-19069 GCA_964507635.1 uncultured Clostridium sp. | reverse complement strand
GGAGCTTGTCAAAGTAATTATTCTAGCCTAATGAAATCGGGTTCTACTTTTGCTTCAAGCCCTGGTAGAATAAATATTCATGCCTTAGATCCAGCTATTATTGGATCATATATTTCAAAAACGCCTAATTATGAAATAATAAATGTCATAGAATTAGTAAATAAAACAAAATATAAAAGTGATGGATTTGGAGGACTTAGTGTGTTTGGGGTAATGTATAAAGGATATCCAAGAGACAAAGAAAGGATAATGCATGAACATTAATATAATTAAAAGTAAAATAATTGAATTAAAAAATCACAAGTTAAAAGTCAAAGTATATATCGGAAGAAATAAATATGAATATTTTGAGGGATACATAGATAAGATACATCCTAACTTGTTTACTGTTATGACAAATGTTGGAATAAAATCATTTACTTATTCAGATGTTCTTACAAAAGTAGTGATACTAAGCAAATTTAGTTAAAAATGTTGATATTTAAAAATAAATGTAATATAATTAAATTACAAATGTTAAGGAGGTAACTATGGAAATCACATCAGTAGAAGTACATTTATTCACTAAAGGGAAACTAAGAGGATTTGCAACAATAGTAATTGATAATTCTGTTGCTGTACATGATATTAAGGTTCTTGATGGTGATAAAGGATTATATATTTCTATGCCAAGTCGTTTAACTCCAGCAGGAGAACACAAAGACATTGTACACCCTATTAGTCGTGAAGTTCGTGCTGAATTTGAAAAAGCAATCTTAGAAGAATATGAAAAAGAATGCCAAAATCAACCACAGAAGAGCGACGACGAAGAAGAGTAATGATTATTAAGACTATTTTATAGTCTTTTTTCATATATAAAAATATTTTTCATATTATTATACTGGAGGAAATATGGACAAAAATAGAGAATTAAATTCAGTAATTTTAAATCATACTATAAATATTAATGAAAGAAAAAGTATTTCTTTATCTGGAATTAAAAAACTTAATAGTTTTGATGATAAAGAATTTTTTGTAGAAAGTGTGATGGGATGCATAATAATACAAGGGGAAGAATTAGAACTATTAAAACTTGATACTTTTCAAGGCACTATTTCAATTAAGGGTAAAATTAATTTAGTTAATTATTTAGAAGATGGAAATAGAAAGCAAAAAGCAGAAAGTATTATGTCCAGATTATTCAAATGATATCTCTTAAATATCAAATATTTTCATTTTTATTTTCAATAATTTATGGTGTATTTATATCAATTATTTTTAATAGGTTTTATAGATATTTTTATTTAGTAAAAAGTATTTATAAATTTTTAAATTCTTTTTTATTTATAGTAGATGTTACTATAATATATTTTTATATGTTTTATTATATTAATAATGGAGTTATTAGTATATATTTTATAATATTAACGATAGTGTTTTTTATAATTAGTAATAAATATGTAAAAAGATGTAAATAATTGTAAAAATTAAGGTTTATCAATTGTTTTTGCTTGTTCAAATGTTATAATTAATATGAAATAGAATATTTTGGGAGATTTTAAAATGAAGAATTTAAGTCAAAAAACAAAATTTAGAGTGACTTTTCTTACAATAGGTTTTATAATATCTATTGTTGTTTGTGTATCATCTTTATTTTCAAATTGTTCTCAAATAATTAATAATAAAAAAGAAACTGAAGAATTAAATGTAGCTTATAGCGATAAATTGGATGAGGAAGAAAATTTAAAAAGTGAAATCAAAAAGCTTCAAGATCCAGAATATTTAGCTAAATATGCTAGAGAGAAATATTTGTATTCTAAAGATGATGAAATAATAATAAAGTTAGAGGAATAAGGTTTTGTAATGGAAGAAGTTTATAATTTTATTGAAAAATTATCTTTGAAAAAAGAGGATACAATTGTAGTTGGTGTTTCTGGTGGACCAGATTCAAAGTCTCTTTTGTATATATTAAATGAGTTTAAAAACAAGATTGGTTTTACCATAGTTTGTGCTCATGTTAATCATAATGTTAGAAAAGAAAGTGAACAAGAAAGAATAGATTTAGAGAATTATTGTAAAGAAAATAACATTATTTTTGAATTTATTAAAATAGAAAAATGGGGAGACGATAATTTTCATAATGAAGCAAGAAGTGTAAGATATAATTTCTTTGAAGAATTAGTTGAGAATTATGGGGCAATATATTTAATGACAGCTCATCATGCTGATGATTTGATGGAAACAATCTTAATGAGAATAGTTAGAGGCTCTACATTAAAAGGATATAGTGGTTTTTCAAGAATCGTAGATAAAACTAATTATAAAATAGTTAGACCTTTTTTAACGGTTACTAAAGATGAAATATCACAATTTGCTGAATTAAATAATATTTCTTATGCGATTGATCAATCCAATAATGAAGATCATTATACTAGGAACAGATATCGTCATGTAGTATTACCATTTTTAAAAAATGAAGATAAAAACGTTCATAAGAAGTTTATTAAGTTTAGTGAAACACTATTAGAAACAAGTGAATATATAGATTTGCAAGCAAATGCTATATTCAATAGAGTCTTTCAAGATGGAAAACTTAATATTGAAAGGTTTATGCAACTAGAAAGAGTAATACAGACAAAGATTATATATAATATATTAGAGAAAATATATGGAGATGATTTATTAATTATATGTGATGCTCATGTTGATTTAATATATGATTTAATAAATTCAAGTAAATCAAATAGTATTGTTCATTTACCAAATAATGTGATAGTAGTAAAAGCTTATAACGAATTAGAATTTAGGTTTGATGATGATGAAACAGATGAATATGAAATTGAAATAACTGGTAAAGTTAGTTTGCCAAATGGAAAAATTATAGAAAAAGTAGAATCTTTTGATGATTCATCAAATTATACTATGAAAATAGATAGTAAAGATGTAGTACTACCATTATATGTTAGAAACAGAAGAGATGGGGATAAAATAGAAGTAAAGAATTTAAATGGTAGTAAAAAAGTAAGTGATATATTTATTAACGAGAAAATAAAAACTGAAAATAGAGATTCTTGGCCAATAGTATTGGATTCAAAAGATAATATTATTTGGATACCAGGAATTAAAAAATCTAAACTTGACAAAAAAAATGACGAAGTGTATGATATAGTACTAAGATATTATTAGAAAGGAAAAAATAATGAACATTAAAAAAACAAAAAAGAGTATGAGTTTTATGCCTTATATACTATTAATTATAGTAGTAATAGGGTCTTATATATTTCTAAATTCTGTAGGGACTAAAGTAAATGATTTAGATTACAATACTTTGGTTAAAGAAATGAATAGTGGAAATGTTACTGAATTAGCTGTAACGCCAAGAAGTGCATCGGGAGTCTATATAGTTACAGGAAAATTAGAAAGTTATGGAAAAGGAGAATCATTTAGTGTAACTGTACCTTATACAGATACAGTAATATCATATATATATGATGCTGCGGAGAATAATGGCTTAGATATTCAAACCAAAACAAATCCTGAAAATAGTACGTGGTTAACTGTATTAATAAATGTAGTTCCATTTATACTATTTGGTGTAATTATTTATATATTTTTAGTTAAGATGGGTAATAACGGAAAGGGAACTTTTGACTTTGGTAAAAGTAAAGCTAAGTTATCAGAAGGTTCTTCAAAAACATTTAAAGATGTTGCTGGATTAAAAGAAGAAAAGGAAGAAGTACAAGAATTAATAGATTTTTTAAAGAATCCAAAAAAGTATACAAAGATGGGAGCAAGAATTCCTAAAGGAGTATTGTTAGTAGGTCCTCCAGGAACTGGAAAAACTTTACTTGCTCAAGCTGTTGCTGGAGAAGCAAAAGTTCCATTCTTTTATATAAGTGGCTCAGATTTTGTAGAGTTATTTGTAGGAGTTGGAGCTTCAAGAGTAAGGGATATGTTTAAACAAGCTAAACAAACTGCTCCTTGTTTAATATTTATAGATGAAATTGATGCTGTAGGACGTGAAAGAGGAACTGGATTAGGTGGAGGACATGATGAAAGAGAACAAACTTTAAATCAATTATTATCTGAGATGGATGGTTTTGGTGAAAATGAAGGAATAATAATTATTGCGGCTACTAATAGACCGGATGTATTAGATCCTGCATTATTAAGACCGGGAAGATTTGATAGACAAGTAACAGTTAATAGACCAGATGTTAGAGAAAGAGAAGATATATTAAGAGTACATGCTAAGAATAAAATTTTAGCACCTAGTGTAAAACTTAAAAACATAGCTGAAAGAACACCAGGGTATTCTGGAGCTGATCTTGAAAATTTATTAAATGAAGCAGCATTATTAGCAGTAAGAAGAAGTAAGGATGCTATTACTATGGATGAGATAGATGAAGCAAGTGATAGAGTTTTAATGGGACCCGCTAAAACTAGTAGAAAAGTTACTGAATATGAAAAGAAAATTGTATCATATCATGAAGCTGGACACGCTGTAAGTGGTATTATTTTACCTAATGGTGAGGAAGTACATAAGATAACTATTATTCCAAGAGGTATGGCTGGTGGATATACACAAATGCTACCTAAGGAAGAAAGGACACTTGTTTATACTAAAAAAGAACTAGAAGAGCAAATTATTACATTATTATCAGGAAGAGTAAGTGAAGAAATGTTCTTAAATGAAACTTCTACTGGAGCAAGTGATGATTTTAAAAAAGCTACTAAAATTGCTAGAAGTATGGTAACTGAATATGGTATGAGTTCTTTAGGACCTGTTCAATTTGAACATAGAAGTGAAAGTGTATTTTTGGGAAGAGATTATAATCAATCAAAAAATTTCTCAGATCAAGTAGCACTTCAAATTGATGAGGAAGTTAAAAAGATTATTGATGAATGTTATTCTGAATCAAAAAATATATTAAAGAAGAATAAGCATTTAGTTGATATTTTAGCTGAAACTCTTATTAAAAAGGAAACATTAACTAAAGAAGAGATTGAAAGTATTGTAGAAGAAAATAGTAATATTAAGTTTTCTAAGGAAGAGGAAGAAACTATTAAAGAAGTAAAACAAGAAAAAGAAAAAGAAGAAAAGAAAGAAGAAACTAAATAGTTTCTTTTTAACTGTATAGAAATATGTTAAAATATATAAAGGAAGTGATATTATGATTTTATTTATGGATACTCATGATAGTTTAATTACAATAGCTATTAAATATAATGGAAAAGTTTATATTAAAACACAAGAAAGTGAATATAGTCATTCAATATATACTGTTCCAATGATAGAAGCATTATTAAATGAAAATAATTTTGATATAAATGAAATTAGTAAAATAATAGTAGTTAATGGTCCGGGCAGTTTTACTGGTATAAGGGTAGGACTTTCCATAGCTAAAACTTTAGCATACGCATTAAATATACCAATTGTTACTATATCATCATTATGTGCATATCTTGTAAGTAGTGACATTTCATGTGATAAAATGGCAATCATTACTGACCCTAAAGGACAATATATTAGTGTTTATGACAAAGATAATAATGTTATAGTTGAAGAGGAGTATGTTAAAGAAAATCATTATCAATATAAAGTTATTAAAAATGAATTAGATATTAATAAAATTATTGAATATTGTTCTAAATTAAAATGTGAGAATGCTCATTTAATTAAGGCAAATTATGTTAAAAAAGTAGATTGGGATGATAATAATGATTAAAAAAGAAATATTAAGTGATACAGATAGTATTTATAATTATTTAGATGAAGAAAGAGTTCTTGGATATTTAGAAATAAGAATAGTTGATGGCGTTATAGATATCATGAATGTTTTTGTAAATGAAGAAAATAGACATCAAGGAATAGCTACTTCATTAATGGAATATATGTTTGAACATGAAAAATACAATAGAATAATGTTAGAAGTTAATGAGAAAAATATCGAAGCTATAAAATTATATACTAAGTTAGGATTTACTGAGATTAGTATAAGAAATAGGTATTATGGTGAAGATGACGCTATAATTATGCAGAAGGTGAAATGATGAAAGATGTTTATATATTAGCAATAGAATCTTCTTGTGACGAAACTAGTGTAAGTATTATTAAAAATGGAAAAGATGATGTTTCAACAATTATTAATTCTCAAATAGAAGTTCATAAGAAGTATGGTGGAGTAGTTCCTGAAGTTGCGAGTCGTTTGCATTTGGAAAATATTACTATGGTTATTAATGAATGTATTGAAAAGTCAAATATGAAATTATCAGATATGGATGCTTTTGCTTGTACTTATACTCCAGGGCTTTTAGGAAGCTTATTAGTTGGTGTTGAAGCTACAAAAACTTTATCTCTCATATATAAAAAACCATTCATAGCAGTAAATCATATGATGGGACATATATATGCGAATATGATTGATAACACTGTTACATACCCTTTAATATCATTAATTATATCAGGGGGACATACTGATTTAATATTAATGAATAGTGAAAATGAATTTAAATATATTGGTCAGACATTAGATGATGCGATAGGTGAAGCATATGATAAAGTAGCAAGAATATTATCTTTACCTTATCCGGGAGGACCAAATGTAGAAGCTTATGCATTAAAAGGACATCCTTCTTATTCTATGCCAAATATTATGGATGATGAATCTTATAATTTTAGTTTTAGTGGAATAAAAAGTCATATAAATAATTTAATTCACAATATGAAACAAAGAAAAGAAAGTTTTAATCCATATGATATAGCTTCTTCTTTTCAAACTTGTGTGACTAATCATTTAGTGAGTAAAACAAAAAAAGCATTGCAAGATAACAATATTAAAATGCTTTTAGTGAGCGGAGGAGTTTCAAGTAATTCTTATATAAGAGAATCATTGAATAACATGTGTAATTCTATAGGAGTACATATGCATGTTCCACCTAAAATATATTGTACTGATAATGCAGCAATGATTGGATGTGCAGCATATGTATTATATAAAAACAAAAAGTTTTCACCATTAAATACTAATGCTAAAAGTCAATCAAAATTATAATTATTTTTTTAAAATTAATTTCATTATAATAAATGAAAATGGAATTGCAATTAAACTAGCGGTAAATCCCGCTATTTTTTCACTTATGTTTAATACCTCAACAAAGAATGTTAATCCTACTGTTTGCATAAAAAAAGTTGGAATTCCTGATAAAGGAAACATTATATATTTTTTTATAGTTGGTTTAATTTTGAAATTGTATTTACAATTTAAAATAAAAGAAACACTCATTGAGATAAAATATGCTAAAATACTTGCTATAATATAGTGTATTATGTTTAATGAAAGTAAATAAATTCCATTATAAACAATTGTATTAATAACGCCTATAATAACAAATACTATAAAGTTTTTATTAAAAAACATATCTTTAATTTTATAAAATATTTTCTTCAAATCCTAATTCTTCCTTTGATATATAAATTGGTCTGTCTTTTGATTCATTATATATTTTACCAATATATTCTCCTACTACTCCTAAACATATTAGTTGTATTCCTCCTAGAAATAATAGTACGCACATTAAAGAAGGATAACCTGGGGTTTTAATTCCATTAGTGATTGATTGTACAATAATAATTATTAAATAAACGAAAGCTGATAAACTTGTTATTAAGCCAATAAGAGTAGCAAATTTTAATGGTTTAGTACTAAAAGCAACAATACCATTAAAAGCATATTTAAATAGTTTAAACAAGTTAAAATTGCTTTTTCCTGTAGCTCTAGTTTTAACGTCATATCTATCATAGTATGTATTATATCCTATATAAGAAAACATTCCTTTAGTAAATCTATTCTTTTCTTTAAATGCAATTAGTGATTTTACTACACAACTTCTAAACATTCTAAAATCAGACGCTCCATCTTCCATTTTATATTCAGAAAACATATTCATAATTTTATAAAAACTTCTTTGAAAAAATCTATTTTTTGTTTGTTTTTGACACATAGCAATTACATCATACTCTAAATTATTTTCTAAAAAATCATACATTTTAACTAAATATTTAGGATCTTGTTGTAAATCAGCATCTATAATACAAGCATAATCAGATTTTGAATGCAAAAGTCCTGCATATATAGCAGCATCTTTTCCAAAATTCTTTGTAAAACTAATTATTTTAATTCTTTCTTTATCTTTTTCATATAATTTTTTTAATGACTCTAGTGTTTTATCAATAGACCCATCATTAATAAAATAAACAGTATAATTTATATTTTTTAACTCTTCTTTTATTTTATCATATAATAAACTTACATTTTCTTCTTCATTATGACAAGGCACAACTATATCTAACTTCATTACTTCTCCTAATAACCCATTTGTCCACTAATACTTTCATCATTTTCAATAAACTCTGTTACATTTATTTCTCTATATTTTGTTTTAGTATCTCTTATAATAATTTTGTTTATTCCTGAATTAATAATAGTTCTTTTACACATTGCGCAAGGCATAGCATTTTCAACATATTTTCCTGTTTTAGCATCAATTCCTACCATATAAAGAGATGAATCAATCATATCTTTTCTAGAAGAAGATATAATAGCATTTTGTTCAGCATGAACACTTCTACACATTTCATATCTTTCACCTCTAGGAATATTTAATTTATCTCTCATACAATAACCTAAATCACAACAATTTTTTCTTCCTCTTGGAGCACCGTTATATCCTGTAGCTATTATTTCATCATTTTTGACTATTACAACACCAAAAGTTCTTCTTAAACAAGTAGATCTTTCTAATACGCTTTGCGCTATATCTAAATAATAATTATTTTTATCTATTCTTTTCATATAATACCTCTAAATACATTTTAACATTTTATATTAATTAAATAAATATATAAACGAATAAAATTATATATTAAGTAATATAATTAATGAGGAAAAAATGAATAATAATAGTGGATTATCCAGTAAAGAAGTAATTATATCTAGAAGTAAATATGGTAGTAATATTTTAACTAAAAAGAAAAAGAATACTTTTATAAAATTAGTAATTGAATCATTAGGTGATCCAATTGTTAAAATATTGTTGATGGCTTTAGCTATTAAAGTTATTTTTTTATTTAAAAATTCTAATAGTTTTGAAACTATTGGTATTTTGATGGCTATAGTTTTTTCTTGCGTAATTTCAGCTTTATCTGAGTATGGAAGCGAAAAAGCTTTTGAAAAACTAAACATTGAAAATAGTAGTATAAATGTAAAAGTAAAAAGAAATAATAAAAAGACAATTGTTAAAATGGAAGAAATAGTAGTAGGAGATATAATATTTTTAGAAACAGGGGATAAAATACCATGTGACGGGATAATAATTCAAAAAGAAATATATGTTAATGAGAGTATTTTAACAGGAGAATCTAAAGAAAAATTAAAAAAGATTAACGATTGTGTTTACAAAGGAACTATTGTTACAAGTAAGGATTGTGTTATTTTAGCAACACTAGTTGGAGATAAAACATTTTATGGAAAAATAGCTAATGATATACAATCTTCTACCATAGAAAGTCCTCTTAAAGAGAGACTAAAAGTTTTAGCAAACGATATAAGTAAACTTGGATATTTAAGTGCTTTAGTTATTTTAATTTCTTATTTATTTAGTGCGGTTGTTATTCCAAATAATTTTAATATAATTAATTTAATAAATTGTGTTAATTTACTTGAGCATTTAATATATGGTCTTACATTAAGTGTAGCAGTTGTAGTTATGGCAGTACCTGAGGGATTACCAATGATGATTACTTTAGTACTATCATCAAATATGAAACGTATGATTAAAAAGAATGTATTAGTTAGAAAACTAGTTGGTATTGAAACAGCGGGTTCCTTAAACATTTTATTCACAGATAAAACAGGTACATTAACAGAAGGAAAATTAAAAGTCAGTCATTTTATGGATGCTGATTTTAATGAATACAATTCTATTGAAAAAATCAAATTAAATACTCATTTATATAATTTAGTGTTTCAATCTTTAGTTTATAATAATGATGCTTATATAACTGAAGAGTCAATCGTGGGAAGTAATACTACTGATAGAACTATTTTAGAATTTGTTAAAAGTGATAATAAAGATTCATATAAAATATTAGATAAAGTTCCATTTGATAGTGCTATTAAGTATTCAAGTGTTACTACAAACTATAATACAAAAACAACTTTTATAAAGGGAGCATATGAAAAAATAGTAGACAAATGTTCCATGTATCTAGATAAAAATAATAAAACAAAATTAATAGATAAAAATAAGTATAAATATATTATTGATAAGAATACTTCTGAAGGTAAAAGAGTTTTAGCACTTGCATATACAGATAATAATGTTATGATATTGCTTGGCTTTATATTTATAAAAGATAATATAAGACAAAATGCATACAATGGAATAAAAACGATAAAAGATGCCGGAATAATAGTAGTAATGGTTACAGGAGATGCCAAAGATACAGGTTCAAGTGTTGCTAGAGAACTTAATATTATTGGACGTCCAAGCGATATAGTTATGTCTAGTGAAGAATTTAATAATATGAGTGATGATGAAGTTAAAAAAATATTACTTAATTTAAAAGTATTATATAGAAGTTTACCAAAAGATAAAAATAGATTAGTTTATTTAGCTCAAGAAATGAAATTGATTGTAGGTATGACTGGGGATGGAGTAAATGATGCTCCAGCTTTAAAAAAAGCTGATGTTGGATTCTCAATGGGAAGTGGTACTGAAATGGCAAAAGAAACTAGTGATATTGTAATATTAGATGATAATATAAATTCTATAGCTACTTCTATATTGTATGGTAGAACTATATTTAAAAGCATTCGCAAGTTCATAATATTTCAATTAAGTGTTAATGTCTGTGCAGTATTATTAAGTGTTATTGGCCCATTTATTGGTGTACTCACTCCAGTAACAGTAATACAAATGTTATGGATAAATATGGTAATAGATACTTTTGCTGGTCTTGCTTTCGCATTTGAAGCTCCTTCAATAGAATATATGAAAGAACTTCCCAAAAAAAGAAATGAGAAAATAATAAATAAATATATGAAAAATCAAATAGTATTAAATGGAATCTTTTCAACAATAGTTTGCATATGGTTTTTAAAGTCTAAAACTATATTAAATATTTATTCATCTGAAGAATACTTATTAACTGCATTTTTTGGTTTATTTATATTTTTAGCAGTATTCAATGCATTTAATGCAAGAACTTATAGAATAAATATTTTTTCTAATCTACTTAAAAATAAAGCTTTTCTTATAGTATTTGGATTTATAGTAATTATACAAATACTATTAATTTATTATGGTGGAGAATTATTTAGAACAACAGGACTTAGTATTTATGAGTTTGAAATAATGATATTACTATCGTTTAGTATTATACCTTTTGATTTTATAAGAAAATTAATATTAAAGAAAACAAATATGAGTAGAGATATTTAGTAGAAATTTACTTATAATTTTATAAGTGTTATAATTCTTTTAGAGGTATATATGTATAAAAAGAAAAAAATAATATTATTTTTAATAACTATTATTTATGGATTATTATTTATTTTGGAATTGATTAATTATTTTAAATTTAAGAGTACTTTATTTGGAGTATTATATTTGATAATAGATTTATTAATTATTTTTTTATTGATACCAGTTGCTTATAATTATAAAAGAACTTATTCTAAAAACAGAATAAGTAAACTTATAATAATTATACTTTTATGCGCTTTTAATTCATATTTTCTTGATAAATTACTATTAAGTAATATGAATTATATTGATAATTCAGCAGATTATATTTCTAGTATTTATTATATTAAAACGATTCTTAAAGGGATATTATTATTTATTATGACATTTTTTACAATTATCGAGTCAAACATTATTAGTAAAATAAAAGTCAAAGTAGCAAATAAAATTTGACAATAATTACTGAAAGTGGTATAATACAAGCCATGTTTACAAAAGAGGGGGTAAATATTATGATGAATGAAAATTTATTAAAAGCAATTGATAGTACTATGGAAAAGCAATTAAATGATAGTATTAAAATGAAAAAAGAATATGATCCACTATTAAAAGTTTATAGAGATGGTGGATCAAAAGATTCTGAATTACGTAGTAAGTTATTAAAATTAGAGAAAGAATACGAGAAAGCATGTGTTTCTTATGTTGAAGCATCTAAGGATAAAAACAGTTATATTAAGATGGCACATAAAGTTGAAACATTGATAATTACTGTTGAAAACCTTACAAAGATTAAATGTTCTAAAGAAGAAAAAGCAAGAATTCGTAATGAGTATAATGAGACTTTAGCAGATTTTAGAGATTATGAATCTTTATTATTAAAGAAATATAATATAGAATTAAATAATGAGAAAAAAGAAGAAGTAACTGAAGTTAAAGAACCTAATGGTAAATTATTAAAAGGAGTTTCAATAGCACTTGCAGCAGTAGCTTTAGGTGGTATTGCATATCATATTGGAACATTAAATTCTGAAAAAGATAAAACAAACAGTGTTGAAGATAAAAGTAATGTTCAAGTATCACAAACTCCATCGTTAGTTGAAACTCCAACTGTAACTGATAATCTTGTTGTAACTGAGACTCCAGAAGTAACACAAACTCCTACTGTAACAGAGAGTCAAGATTTAAGCGGTGAAATTGGAACATTTGTTGATTCTAGTGATCCTGAGTTAGTACAAGCAAGAGCAAATTGGTATTTTGAAAATTATTTTGATGGATTATCAAATGATTTATCCGATGTAGCTAAAACAACTCTTACTAAAGAAAATTTAGCTGATGATATTGCTATTGCTAGCGGAGAATTACCATTATATGAAGATTTTAATACTAATGATTTAATAGAATATAATAATTCGTTAGTTCAAATGTTTTGCTCTTATACTAGTTTAGATAAAAATGAAAAAGCTGGATTTATTCCAACACAATATATATTCGAAGATGGATCATATGAACAAAAATGTGCTTCTGAAGTTGATGAAGTAATGGAAAAAATTGTTGATGCTATTAATAATAAGGATAATGAGGCATATAAAAAATATTCAATAGAGTTCGGTGAAATAATGAGAGATCAATATTATAATGTTGACCAAACAGATGAGCATTATAATGTTAGAGGATTGGCAGATTTTTCAAGTCAAATACATTTATACTCACTAGCTTATGCTGAATATACAAATATAATAATGCCATATGGAATTAATAATAATATAAATGTCTGTGTACCTATGTGCGTTGATCATTCAACAGGAGAAATGGTAAAGTATCCATTGTCAAAGTTAATGGCAACACTTGAATTTGTACCTGTAAATCAATGGGATGCTGTTATTGCAAGATCTGGTTACACTGTTAAAGATTTAGAAAAGTTAGGAAACAATACAACAGAAGAAACAATGCCAGTAGCATTTACACATAATGCTAAAGAACAATACCAAGGATTAAAATTAACATTAAAATAAATTAAAAAGGGGGAAAAAATTATGTATAGTAATGAAAGAGGTTCAAGATTTAATGTACTAGATATATTTATTAAAATAATATTTGCGGCTGTTTTCATAGGTATTCTTGTGTGGTTATTTCCAAAAGTACCAAATATGACTGCTTTTTATAGTAATGTATTTAGAGAGAATATTAAATATATGCAAGAAGCAGGGGAAAGTTATTTTACAACAGATTTATTACCAAATGAAATAGGAAAAGAGGTAAAAATATCACTTTCTGAAATGTTTGAAAAAAAATTAATATTGCCTTTTGTTGACGAAGACGGAAATTCATGTAACCAATACGATTCATATGTTAGTGTTACTAAGACCGAAGATGGTTATGAATTAAAAACTAATTTAGTATGTAATAATGAATCTGATTATACAATTAAAATATTAGGATGTCATGAATATTGTAAAGATGATAGTTGCAATAAAACGTGTTCTGCCACAAAAATAACTCAATATCAGTATAAAAAGAAAGTAACTAAAGATGTGACAAGTTATAGTTGTAAAAGCGGATATACACTTAAAGGTAAATATTGCTACAAGACAGAAATTGTTGATACAAAATCTGCTAAAGTTGATACTGTAACTACTAAAGATCATGTTGTTGCAGCAAAATTAGTCGTAGTAGGTGGAACAAAAACTTTATTACAAACAATAGTAACACAGTCACCTTCATCAAAAGTTAAAACTTATGTTGATGCTATAACTGAGACAACTCCAGGAACAACAACTATTCAAAAAGTTTGTACACAGAAGCAGATAAAAGTTCCTTACACGGAATATGAAGTTACAATAGAACAATCTTGTACTACAACAACTAAAACAACTACATATAAATGTAATTGCACTACTTATAGAGATTCTGATGGAAAATCTGTAACAACATGTAGTACATGTACTAAATCAATACCTGTAGAAACATGCAAGGATGTACCGGTGAGAACACCTATAATAAAATATAGATATGAAACTGTTACTGAATGTAATGATGTTACGATAACAAATCCAGGAACAACAAAAACATATTGTCCAACAATTGCAACTGGAAAAGAAACTGTCGATGGAAAATTATTATGTTTCTATTATAAAATAATCGAAGGTTCAAAAACTTATAGTTGTCCTTCCGATACAACAAATACTGAAGGAAAAGACGAGACATTAAAATGTTATAAAGTTACAAACGGAACGTCTTATTATAAGTGTGAAGATTCATCTTATACATTAAAGAGTGACAACATGTGTCATAAGACTATTACTGGAACATCAACAGAACTTAAATGTAATGATGGATATAAACTAAAAGGAAATATATGTAATAAATATAATACAACTAAAATAAAAGCAACGAAATCAAGTAAGACAAAAACTTCTTATTCTTATAAGTGGAGTGAGAAAGAAACTTTAAGTGGATGGACTAAGACGGGTAAAACAAAAACAGTCAACGGAGATGTAGTTTGTGAATAAAAAGAGAAATTTTCTCTTTTTTATTGTTTTTTATTAATTAATAAGATAAAATAGTATTAGAGGTGGAAGATATGGCAAAATTTTGTTCGGAATGTGGAAAAAAGATTGAAGATAATCAAAGATTATGTGATAGTTGTAGAGCTAAAAGACATAATGATACTGGAAACGGAAATTTTTGGTGGGCAGTTTTAGGTTTCTTTATTCCAATTGTAGGTGTAGTTTTATACTTTGTTTGGAAAAAGAACAGAAAGGCGGATGCTAAGAATGCTGGAGGAGGAGCTTTAGTTTCACTGATTCTATGGGCATTTGTATCATTATCATTTTTAATCGACTATAAGGAACCAACTCCTAGTAATGGTGGAAGTAATACAATAAAAGAAGTAGATACTAAAGGCACTACAGATGAAATGTTAGCTTGGTACAGTGATGTATCTAATGGTGATGAAGTTATAACAATAATTGCTTTATCATATTGTTCTTATTGTAAGGCATATAAACCAATTATTACACAAATTGCTGAAGATGAAGATATAGCATTATATTGGTTTGAAATTGATACATTAAGTGATGAAGATCAAGCGGTATTAACAGGTGCATTTGATTTAGAAAAATATGAAGGATCTAGTCCTTATACATTCGTTGTAAAAGATAGGGCATTCTTAGGTGACACAGTTGGATACATGGAAGAAGAAAATACAAGAGAATTTTTAACTTCAATTAATGCCTTATAATATAAATTACTAGTTTAATAACTAGTTTTTTTATGATAAAATATTATTATGAAGAAGAATATAATAATTATAATTTTATTATTGATTTTAATAATATTAGGAAAATTTTATTTATCTAGTTACAAAATAGAATATTATGTTAATAATTATAAAGTAACTACAAATTATAAAAATGGAAGATTTTATTTTCAAATTGAAAATGAATCATCATCTTATATTTTTGATATGTACGAAAAAAGACATTTTAAGAAAACCATGATAGAAGGGATTAATGAAATAAATGGAGATGATTTTAGTTGTATTTATCCAACCATTCAAAATATAGATACGTATCCTTTATGTATTCAAAATAATAACTATATTGATTATCATTTAATTGATAGTGAATTATTAGATTCATATAAAGAAGAGAAATATAATGTTGATATTAAAGAGGATGATTTTAAATACTACAATAATTTAACAACTGATGAATATATGGCAATATGGACATATAAAGGTTATATTGTAATGAATAATAAAACTTATAAAAATATAATAATATTTAAAAGTGATAGGTATGATAATTCTTTGGCTTATCAAAGGAAGAATATAATTTATATGCCTAATTATGATGAAGAGTATGAATTTTCATCTATAATTACTTTGGATTTAGAAAGTGGTAAAACTAAAACTATTGAGTTAGGGGCATATATTGATTATGATTCATATATAGTTGGTAGTATAAAAAATAAGATATATATTTATGATAATAAAAACTCTATTTTATATGAATTTAATACTAAAAATAATAATATTAAAATACTTGGAGATAGTGAGAAGGGGTATATTAAATATGTTGATGGAAAAGAAGTATCGTGTAGTAAAACTGAATATAAAGTAAATAAAATAACATATAGTGATATTAAAACAAATTCATATTATATATATAATATTGATAATGGAACGAATAAAATTATCAAAGATAATAAATCAATAAACACTAAAATTATTAATGATAATGTAGGTATATTAAATGAAAATGAAAATAATCTTTATTATTTATATGATGGAATTGTATACAAATATAATCCTTATAGCGGACAAATACCGCTAGTATATAATTATGAACTTAAATTTAATTCAGACTCATCTGTATTCATATTTATAAAATAGCAAATTATTATTTTAGACATATAATAACATAGGTGATTTTATGTTTGATAGTAAGAATAATAAATTAAGTTCCCCATTTTATACATATTATGAAATTGAAAAAGGTGATACTTTATACCAAATATCAAAAAAATTCAACGTTAATACTAAATTATTAGCTGAATTAAATGGCTTATCCTTGGAAGATTACATATATCCAGGTGAAACATTGATTATTCCTAGAAAAGAAGTAAGCTATTATATTACAAAAGATGGCGATACACTAATGACTGTTAGCAATATATTTAGCACGAATGAAGAGGAACTTATTAAGCAAAACAAAACAATTTATTTATTGGCTGGCCAAATGATATACTATAAGAAATAGACTAAAATACTAGTCTTTTTTTCTTATGCATGCTATAATTTATATATACTAGGAGTTGATAAAAGTGATAATTAAAAAACCATATGCTTTTTTGATTAAACAGTTTAGATTGATTCATACTTTGCTTTTTTTAGCACAAGTATATATTATATTAAAATCAATTGATTTATTCTCATTTTTTAATTTATATGCCACAAATCATTTTTATAATGATACTATTGATTTAGCATCAACTTATATTAATTTTATAATGTTTATCGTTATAATACTTGCAATCTTACTTGGCGCTTTGATATTTTATATTTTGTCTATTAAGAAAAAAGATAGAAAAACATATATATATTTATGTATATTTTATATATGTTTATTTATATTTTTCTTAATAATATTTGGTATGTTACAAGATTTGCAGTATAAACCATTAAGTAATGAAACGGTCAGAGTTATACGAGACGTATGTTTATTATTCATTATTCCACAAATAATATTTGGATTTATTATTCTTGGAAGAGCTTTGGGATTTAATATAAAACAATTCGATTTTAAAAGGGATTTAGCAGAATTAAATATTGATTCAACTGATTATGAAGAAGTAGAAATTACTTTAGGTAAGAACAATTATAAAATATTTAGAGAATTTAGAAAAATATTAAGGCATGTTAAATATTTTATGTTGGAAAATAAATTTTTTGTTACAATTATAGGTTCTGTAATTACACTTGCTTTATCACTAGTAATATTTATTAATTTAAGAGTTTATAGTGTAAGTTATAATAAAAATGATAAGGTTTTAGCGAATACATTATGGTATACAGTAGAAGATGCATATATCACAAATACGGACATGAATAGTAATGTAATTAATGATGGAAAGTACTATGTTCTAGTAAGAGTATTTATTGATAATAATACATCATCGAATGTTGCATTAAGTAGAAATTCATTTAGATTAGTTGTTAATAATAAATTATTAAATCCTACATTTAGTTTCCCTAATATGTTTTTAGATGTTGGTAAAGCATTTGCACCATGTGAAATTTCCTCAGGAGCTGAATCTGAACTTATTGCTGTTTTTGAAATAGATGAAAAAGATGTTAAAAATGAATATATTTTTAAAATTAGAAACGTGAATAATTTATCTATCTTTAATATAGAGAATGAATATAAAAGCATTGTAATTAACCCTTACAATCTAAATAGTGACAATGATACTGGAGAATGTAGTATATGTAGTGAATCTACAAGTTGTGAATCCACATGTAATATATCTTTTAGTGGATCTATATTGTTTGATACTAAATTAGATGTAATTTCTTATAGTATTGATAATTATTTCAAGGAAAAATATAATTATTGTACAGAAAAGTGTTATGAAGGAACATATTTAATTTGGCCACAAACAGAAGGAAAGGGTAAATTGGGAATATTAAGATTAAAGTCAACAATAAAAGTTGATGAAAAGCTATATATGAAGAAGTATTTGGAATATCCTAAAGATTTGTTTAAATACTATGCTAAAATAACGTATAGATATCAAGGAGTTACTAAGACTAAGGAAGTAGGAGTAATTGATACAAAGTATAATCAAGACAATACTGTGTATTTAGAAGTACCTCTTGAGGTAATTGATGCTAATAAAATTAGTATTATTTTAACAATTAGAGGAATTAAATATACAATTTTATTGAAATAAGTCATATAATTTGTTATAATATATGTACTTATGGAGCCATAGCCAAGTGGTAAGGCACAGGTCTGCAACACCTCCATCGTCAGTTCAAATCTGACTGGCTCCTCCA
>CAZDPZ010000015.1:16822-19080 GCA_964507635.1 uncultured Clostridium sp. | reverse complement strand
ATGGCTACAATTCAAATTTGTATTCATTTACAAATAACATAAATACTATAGAAGGAGGAACTCACGAAGAAGGAGTGAAAGCTGCACTTTCAAGAGTTATTAACACTTATGCTAGAAAATACAATTTATTGAAAGAAAAAGATGAATCCTTAACTCAGGATGATGTTAAAGAAGGATTGACAATGATTATTTCATGTAAACATCCAGATCCACAATTTGAAGGTCAGACCAAAACAAAACTTGGAAATATTGAAGTTAGAAAAATAGCTAATAGTATATTTGGAGATGGATTTGAAAAATATATGTTAGAAAATCCAGATCAAGCTAGATTAATAGTAGAAAAATGTATGATTGCGTCTCATGCTAGGTTAGCTGCTAAGAAAGCTAGAGAACTTACAAGAAGAAAAGGTGATTTAGAAATAACAAATTTCTATGGAAAATTAACTGATTGTAAAAGTAAAGATCCAAGCGAATGTGAAATATTTTTAGTCGAGGGAGATTCAGCAGGTGGGTCAGCAAAAAAAGGAAGAGATTACATGACTCAAGCAATACTTCCATTGAGAGGAAAAATATTAAATGTTGAGAAAGCTAGACTAGATAGAGCTTTAGGAAATGAGGAAATAAGGACAATAGTAACAGCTTTCGGAACTGGAATAGGCGAAGAATTTGATTTAAATAAACTTAGATACGACAAAATAATTATTATGACAGATGCTGATGTTGATGGAGACCATATTAGAATATTACTGCTAACCTTATTTTATAGATTTTTTAAACAAGTTGTTAATGCGGGACATGTATACGCAGCGCAACCCCCATTATTTAAAATAGTATATGGCAAAAACATTAAATACGTGCTTTCAGAAGAAGAAAGAGATGATACAATAAAGTCTTTTCCAGAAAACGCTAAATATACAATAACACGTATGAAAGGACTTGGAGAAATGGATGCAGATGAATTAAGAGATACAACCATGTCTAGAGATTATAGAATATTAAAACAAATCACAGTAGATGACGCAATGAAAGCAGATGAAGTATTTACTACACTAATGGGCGAAGATGTTGAACCAAGAAGAGAATTTATCGAGAAAAACGCAGTATTTGCAAGCGATTTAGATATATAGAAAGGATATAATAATGGATAGATTAGAACATAATAATATAGTTAAAGAAGTAAAAGAATCATTTATAAAGTATTCTATGAGCGTTATTGTTTCAAGAGCACTTCCAGATTTAAGGGATGGTTTAAAACCAGTTCATAGAAGAATTTTGTATTCTATGTATGAATCAGGTTACACTCCAGATAAACAACATAGAAAATGTGCAAGAATTGTTGGAGATGTAATGGGGAAATATCATCCACATGGAGATTCTTCTATATATCAAGCAATGGTTAGAATGGCTCAAGATTTTAGTTATAGATACATGCTTGTTGATGGACATGGAAACTTTGGTAACATGGATGGCGATGGGGCAGCAGCTATGCGTTATACGGAGGCTAGACTATCTAAAATTAGTCTTGAACTTCTTAGAGATATTAATAAAGATACTGTGAATTTTAATTCGAATTTTGATGAAACAGAAAAAGAACCAGATGTTCTACCAAGTAGATTCCCTAATATTTTAGTGAATGGTACTATGGGAATCGCTGTAGGAATGGCAACAAATATTCCGCCACATAATTTGGGTGAAACTATCGATGGATGTATAGCTTATATAGAGAATAACGATATTACTCCTGTTGAATTGATGAATTATATTAAGGGTCCAGATTTTCCAACTGGAGGAATAATTCTTGGAAATAGTGGAATTAAAAAGGCATATGAAACTGGTAGAGGAACAATCACAATAAGATGTAAAGCAGAAATCGAGGAAACTAATAATAAGAATAGAATAGTAATTACTGAGATTCCCTACGGAGTTAATACGTTAGATTTAAAAAATAGAATAGCTGAATTGGTAAGAGACAAAGTATTAGAAGGAATTGCTGATTATCATGAAGAAACAAACATTGAAAATGGCGTAAAAATAGTAATTACTCTGAAAAAAGAAGCTAATGGAAATGTTGTTCTTAACAATTTGTATAAACACACACAACTACAATCAACCTTTGGAATTATTTTCTTAATGTTGGATCAAAGACAGCCAAAAACTTTGAACATTAAAGAAATAGTATCAAAATATGTTGAATATCAAAAAGAAGTAATAATAAGAAGGACAAGATTTGACTTGAACAAAGCTGAATCTAGAGCTCA
>CAZDPZ010000015.1:12721-16722 GCA_964507635.1 uncultured Clostridium sp. | reverse complement strand
GAAAGAAGAACAAAAATTGACATGTCAGCAATAGATTTCATCGAAGACGAATCGTTAATCCCTGAAGAAGATGTAATTATCACTATTACAAAGAACAATTACGTAAAAAGATTACCTGCGGACACTTACAAGACACAAAACAGAGGTGGAGTTGGAGTCAAGGGCATAACAACAAATGATGAGGATTTTGTAGAGCAAATAATTCCTCTATCAACACATGATTACATGTTGTTGTTCTCAAATAAAGGAAAAGTGTATAGAATCAAAGGTTATGAAATACCTGAATATTCAAGAACAGCAAAAGGAATTCCGTTAATTAATTTATTACAAATTGATAAAGACGAGAAAATCAACACAATAATCAGAATTGAATCAGATAATACGTACAAAAGTTTGCTTTTTGCAACAAAAGCAGGTTTGGTAAAAAGAACGAATATTTCCGAATTTGATAATATAAGAAAAACAGGAAAAATCGCAATAACATTAAAAGATAATGACGAATTAATTTCTGTTAAAAAAACCACAGGTGAAGATCAAGTTCTAATGTGTTCTAGCAACGGAAGAATGGCAAGATTTAATGAAAATGAAATTAGAATTATGGGACGTACAGCATCAGGAGTAAAGGGCATTAATCTATCAGATGACATTTGTGTAGGCACAGAACTATCAGAAGTTGGAAAGTTGTTACTAGTTGTAAGCGAAAAAGGGTATGGCAAAAAGACTTTACTTGATGAGTATAGAGAAACAAAAAGAGGCAGTAAGGGTGTTAAAACAATGAACATAAGCGAGAAAAGTGGAAAGATCATTGGATTTAAATCAATTACTGATGACGATGACCTAATAATTATCACTAACAACGGAATCGTAATAAGAATGGGAGCAGAATCAGTTTCCAAAATGGGAAGAGTTACTAAAGGTGTAAAACTCATTACCACCAAAGAAAATGATTACATTGCATCTTTGTCAGTAATAAAAAAAGATATTGAATAGTTCCACGTGGAACATGTTAAAAATTATTTCCCGGGAAATAATTTTTAATTATAAAACTGTTATTTTGACATAACCTGAGTCCTTTTATGTTCCACGTGGAACACAAAAGGACTCATATTACTTTTTAGAAAACAATTCTAATCTTTAAATGTAAGATAGATATCATTTTGCACTGTGAAACTTATTTTGGTGTTCTTAAGTTTAAGCACTCATCGTTTTTGTCATTAACATTTGTTTTCCAAATAATTCTTTTAGCTAATACATGTTCCACGTGGAACGTGTAATGTAAAAATCATAAAATTATTTCCCGGGAAATAATTTTTGAATGCTAGTACCAATACAATATTAATATTTTTGCCAAAAATAGTTGTTTAATTTGCTAGGCATAGACTTAAATATCAGTAGGCAAGCAATGTTCCACGTGGAACATACAATATAAAATTCGAGAATTATTTCCTGGAAACAATTTGCATCAATGTTATAAAGAAGCATGTTTTGAGCAATGTTCTCATAGCATTTTATAATCTGCAGTATTAATTTTTTTAGTTTAGTAATAATTGTTTTAATAAATAATTCTCGCTGTTGATACATGTTCTACGTGGAACATGTAATGTAAAAATTATAAAATTATTTCCCGGGAAATAATTTTTGAATGCTAATACCAGCACAATATTAATATTTTTACCAAAAATAGTTGTTAAATTTGCTAGACATAGACTTAAATATCAGTAGACAAGCAATGTTCCGCGTGGAACGTATAATATAGAAAGAAAATTTTTCCCAGGAAATAATTTGAACCAGCATTAGTAAAAAATCACGTTTTTGTATAGTGCTCCCATAGCGTTTTATAATCTATAGTGCTAAATGCTTTTTGCTGGTTTATTAATAATTGTTTTAATAAATAATTCTCACAGTTGATACATGTTCCACGTGGAACATGTAATGTAAAAATTATAAAATTATTTCCCGGGAAATAATTTTAAATATCAACAGTCATATAAAGTTTTAATTTCCACTTAAATTTAGTATAATATTATTGGCGCAACGGAACTAGAAGAAACAAGTCAGGGTCGGAAGACAGCAGCTTTAATTTGAATTACGTGTGCGCTATATTTATTATTTATAATGCGAAAAGGTGTTTGTATGTGCAATGTTGAATATTTAAATAAAATGATTGAATTAAGTAAGAAGGCTCAAAACAACAATGAAACTCCTGTTGGAAGCATTGTGGTAAAGAATGACAAAATTATTGGCTGTGGGTATAATAAAAAAATTAAAGCAAGTGATTCTACTGCGCATGCAGAAATTATTGCCATTAGAAATGCATCTAGAAAAATTAATAATTGGAATCTAAGCGGATGCGAACTTTACACAACACTATATCCATGCAAAATGTGCTTAGAGGCAATAAAAGAAGCTAGAATTAAGCAAGTATGGTATATTCTTGATCAGAACAAATCGCCAAATAGAAAAGTTAACATAATTAAAATTGATACCGATACAAATGTTTTATTTGAAAAACAATTGAAGAATTTTTTTTATGACAAAAGGTAGTACATTTGTCCATAATTTGATATAATTATATTGGAGGGGAAAATGGCATATATAACGCTTTATAGAAAATATAGACCTAGGTCTTTCTGCGATGTAATTAATCAAGATGCGACTATTAGAATATTAAAAAATAGCATTATTAATAACAAAATTGGTCATGCATATATTTTTAGTGGGCCAAGAGGAACTGGAAAAACTAGTGTTGCAAAAATATTTGCAAAAGCAGTTAATTGTCTATCTCCCATTGACGGTGACGTTTGCAATAAATGCGATGTATGCAAATGCGACCTCGAAAATGAAATTGATGTTATCGAAATAGATGCTGCCAGTAATAATGGTGTGGACGAAATAAGGGAAATCAGAAATAGTGCTAAATTAGCACCATCAAGATTGAAATATAAAGTGTATATTATAGATGAAGTACATATGCTTTCTACAAGTGCTTTTAATGCGCTACTAAAGACACTAGAAGAGCCACCATCTCACGTTATTTTCATTTTAGCTACCACTGAGGTAAATAAAATTCCGGCAACAGTATTGTCAAGATGCCAAAGATTCGATTTTAAAAAAATAACCAAGGAAAATATTAAAAAACAAATCGAATACATTCTTAAAAAGGAAAAAAGAAAATTATCCGAAGAAGTAATCGAATTAATTTCTGAAGTAAGTAATGGGGGACTTAGAGATGCAATAAATCTTACAGATCAATTATTATCAGTCGATTCTGACAATATTAACTGTGATGATATATACGAGCTAATTGGTGATGTTAATGACGAGATTATTTATGAATTGTTTAATTCTATAATAGAAAATGATATAAAGAATAGTTTAGATATTATAGGTAACTTATATGATAAAGGAAAAAATTTTGTTAATATTTGTGACAGACTTCAAATGTTAAATAGAAATATTATTATAAACAATAGTACAAGTAATTATTTTGATAAAGATTATAAGAAAAAAATAGAAAAATTTAATTCGATTTCAATTGATGAAAACGAAGAAATTTCTTCACTATTATTTAGTTTAAGTAATGATCTTAAAAAGACATCTAATCAAAAAACAATATTTGAAATTAATCTAATAAAATTATCTTTAATCTTTAGTAAAAAAGATGAAAAACCAACCGATGTCCAATCAAGTAATAATCAGGGAACAAACGAATTTATACAAAAAAATGGAATTAAAATTATCGAAGAAAAAATTGATATTTCTTATAAAAAAAATAGAGTAAATAATGCTTTAGCTGAAGCGAACAAAGAATTAAAAAAAGATTTTATTAAAAAGTATAATGAAATAAAAGAATATGTATCATCAAAAGAATACAATTCATTATCAAATTTATTACTTAAAGCAACACCTGAAGTTGTTTCAAGTAGAAATGTTCTTTTCTCATTTAAGAATGGTTTTGAAGTTGTTTTATTTGATAAAAATATTGAAGAAATTCAGAAGTT
>CAZDPZ010000015.1:0-12621 GCA_964507635.1 uncultured Clostridium sp. | reverse complement strand
AAAAGTATATGAACATGCAAAATCTAATGGCACAAGCTCGTAAAATACAAAACGAGGTGCAAAAAATAACAAAGGAGTTAGAAGAAAAATCATTTTTCTTTGAAAATGCTTCCATCAAGGTAGAAGCTAAAGGAAACAATAAAATAGTAAAATTTAATATTAAAGATGGTAGTATTTTGGAAGATAAAGAAATGCTAGAAGATTTAATATACTTAGGTATTAACTCTGTTTTAGAGGAAATAAGTAAGGAAAAAGAGGAAAAATTAGGAAAATATACTGGTGGAATGGGAGGATTATTCTAAAATGAAATTGCCATATAGCTTTGACAGACTTGTAAATAGTTTAATGATTTTTCCAGGAGTCGGTGAAAAAACTGCGGAAAGATTTACTTACTCACTTATTGATAAAGACATCGATACTGTTGAAGAACTTTCAAGGGCAATTTTAGAATTTAAAAAAACAATAAAAAATTGTGAAATTTGTGGATGCTTGAGTGACGATAGCATATGTGAAATATGCAAAGATGACACAAGAAATAAAAAAATTATATGCGTTGTTGAAGATTCAAAAAACATTTTTGCAATAGAAAAAACGAAAAAATATAAAGGTCTTTATCATTCGTTGAATGGATTAATATCGCCTTTAAATGATAAAAATCCAGAAGATTTAAATATTGGAGCACTTATTAAAGATAGAATAAATAATAACGTGGAAGAAGTAATAATTGCTATAAATCCATCAATTGAAGGAGAAATTACTTCATTATACATAAAAAAATTATTGGATGGTAAACCAATTAAAGTATCACGTTTGTCTTATGGTATACCAATTGGATCTGATTTTGAATACTTAGACCCTCTTATGATATCAAAAGCTTTAGATGATAGGAAACAAATATCATAAATATAAAAATAGAACATACATATTATTGTGATAATATGTTAATGAATATAATAAAAAAAATAGTGTATGCAATTTGTATATTGTATACGATAAATGTGTTTATAACACCTTCCAATAAGTGTTTACCAATAAATGCATATACAATAATGATAGTAACGGTTTTTGGAATATTTGGAGTATTTCTCATAGTGTATTTAAAATTTTATTTGTAGTGGAGTCGAAATGAAAAAATTATTTAATTATTATGAAAAAATGTTTAATAATCAAACTATTGGACAAGCGTTTTTAATTGGGAACGTGAATTTTGAGATGTGTAAAAATGAACTACAAGAAATATTTAATAATTTTTTCTTCAATCAAAATTTTAATATAGAAGAAAATCCAGATATTTATATATTAAAATCTGATAACTCTTTAATTACAAGAGATATGGTAAGAGATTTATTACAAAAAATATCAATAACTTCACAGATAAGTGACAAAAAAGTATATATTATTGATGGTGCTGAGAATTTAAGTGATAAAGTATATAATTCATTATTAAAAACATTAGAGGAGCCAAATCCTAATATCTACGCATTTTTATTAACAAACAATATAGATAAAGTAGAATCAACAATTTCTTCAAGATGTCAAAAAATATTTATTGAATCTAGCAATATTGATGAAAATAATTTAAATGAAGTAAGAGATGAAGTTAACGAAATAATAGAGTATATTGAAAATAATGAAGAAAAGACAATTGCTTTAAACTCCAATATATATAAATTGATATCTGATCGCTTAAAATTTATAGAAATATTGAAAGTAATGTTTGATATTTATAAAAAAGCATTGTATACTCAAATAAATGGTGAATTAGATGAGCAGAGCATTATATGTTTAAATAATACAAGAGAAGAGCTATCAAAAAAAGTGTTATTAATAGATGATACAATAAGTACCTTGTCAAATTATTTAAATAAAAATTTAGCAATAGATAGGTTTATAATAGATATGTGGAGATGTAAAAATGAAAAGTGTAGCAGTTGAGTTTAAGAAAAATGGAAAGCATTATATATTTTATGACAATAATTTAGAATTAAAAAAAGATGACTATGTTATTGTTGAAACTGAAAGAGGATTACAATTTGGAAAAATAGTGGATATTTTTAATGGGAAAAATGATGAGAATCACAGTTTAGTCGTAAGATGTGCTTCTCAAAATGATATAAATCAAAACGAAAAAAACAGTGAAGAAGCCTCTCAATCTATTATTAAAGCACAAGAAATAGCTAATTCACTAAATTTAGATATGAAATTTTTAGATGCATATTATACCTTCGATAGAAAGCAATTAGTGTTACAGTTCATTGCTGATAATAGAGTTGATTTTAGAGAGCTTGCTAAATCTTTAGCAGGTATTTATAGGACTAGGATTGAATTAAGACAAGTAGGAGTTAGAGATAAAGCAAAGGAGGTATCTGGTTTAGGGGCGTGTGGTAGAAAACTATGCTGTTCATGTTTCTTAAATGACTTAGATTCAGTAGGTATAGCACAAGTTAAAAATCAGAATTTATCATTAAACCCAAATAAAATTAATGGTTTGTGTGGTAGGCTACTTTGTTGTTTAAAATATGAAGATGAACTATATACCGAAAATAGAAAAAGTATGCCAGATGTAGGAAGCAAAATCAAATGTGATAATGAAATGGGAATGGTTTTGTCAACTGATATTCCTAGAAGAAAATATATTATTTTATTGGATTCTGGAACTAAAAAAGAAATAAAATTACCTTCAAAATGTGATAATTGTGAAAAAAGAAGAGATAAATAATCTTGTTTTTTATGATAATTTAAAAATAATACAAAATAAAGATTATTTTAAATTTAGTATAGACTCTATTCTTTTGCCAAACTTTGTTTTTGTTCCGTTAAAGAAAGATTGTAAGATATTAGATATGTGTACTGGAAATGCACCTATCCCTTTAATTTTGTCTAAAAAATATTCATGTAGTATTGTGGGAGTTGAAATACAAGAGGAAATTTATGATTTAGCGGTTAAAACCATTAAACTTAATAATTTATATAATAGAATCAAAATCATTAAGGAAGATGTTAAAAATATAAAGGATTATTATGATTCAGATACATTTGATTTAATTACTTGTAATCCTCCTTATTTTAAAACTAGTAATGAGAGTATAATAAATAGTAATAAAATTAAAACTATTGCTAGACACGAAAAAATGATTAATATTGAAGAAATCATTTCAATTTCAAAAAAATTATTAAAAAATAATGGATCTTTATCAATAATTAATAGAACTGAAAGAATGATTGAAATAATAGAATTAATGAGAAAATATAATATTGAACCCAAAAGGATTCAATTAATATATCCAAAAATAGGCAAAGAATCTAATTTATTCATGATAGATGGAAGAAAAAATGGAAGAGAAGGACTTAAAATTTTACCTCCACTTTATGTTCATAATAATGATAATACTTATACTAAAGATGTGTTGAAAATGTTTGGAAAGGATTTAATATGATACAAAAAAGTTATAATAATAAAGAAGAAGGAAAACTTATTTTAATACCTACACCAATAGGAAACATGGCAGATATAACATTACGAGCTATAGATACGTTAAAAGAAGCTGATATAGTTTTTGCAGAAGACACTAGGGTTACCATCCAACTTTTAAAACATTATGATATTAATAAGAAAGTAGTTTCATGTCATAAATATAGCGAAATGAAAAATAAAGATGAAATAATTTTTTTGTTAAAGTCAGGTAAAAAAGTAGCGTTAGTAACTGATAGAGGAACTCCTTTAATAAGTGACCCAGGTAGTATAATAGTTGAAAACACTATTAAAGAAAATATAAGTGTAATAGCTTTACCGGGACCTAGTGCACTGCTTCCAGCTATAAATATGTCCGGATTGAGTAATGAGAAATTCTTATTTTATGGGTTTCTTAATAGTAAAAATTCAATAGCTAAAAATGAATTAAAAGAATTAGAAGATGAGAAATATACTTTGATTTTGTATGAATCTCCTCACAGAATACAAAGAACTTTACAATTGATGCTGGAAGTTTTTGGCGATAGAAACATTGCTTTAGTGAGAGAAATTTCTAAGATTTATGAAGAAGTAATAAGAGAAAAAATAAGTAATATTATTGAATATTGTGATACAATAAAAGGAGAAATTGTTATAGTAGTAGAAGGTAATTCAAATAATAAAGAAGAAAACGTAGATTACGTGAAAGAAGTTAATGAATTAATTAAAAAAGGGTATTCTAGAAGAGATGCAATAAATGAAATATCGGATAAATACAATATTAGTAAAAATAAAATATATAATGAAATTAAGGAGTAGATATGAAACTAGTAGTTGGATTGGGCAATCCTACAAAAAAATATGAACAAACAAGACATAACATAGGATTTAGAGCCATAGACTTTTATGCCGATTTAAAAAAATTACAATTTAAGAAGAAATTTAATGGTTTATACGCTCAAACAGAAATAAATAAAGAAAAAGTAATACTATTAAAACCTCAAACATATATGAATTTATCTGGTATATGTGTTTCTTCCTTTGTGAAATATTTTAATATATCATTAAGTGATTTGCTAGTTATTTATGATGATGTTGACTTTGAAGTGGGAACATATAAAGTAAAAAAAAGTGGATCATCTTCTGGCCATAATGGAATAAATAATATTATTGAATCGTTAAATACGAAAGATGTTCAAAGATTACGAATAGGAATTTCAAAACCAGATATAATACTTGAAAGCTATGTTTTATCTAAGTTTTCTAAAGAAGAGAATGAGAAATTAGATGAAGTAATCAGTATGTCTGCTAATATTATTGAAGATTTTGCAACTAATAATATAGATAAATTAATGTCAAAGTATAATGGAGTATAAATGAATAACAAACTATGTATGCAGTTATTTGATTTTGATATAAATGATTACAAAAGAATATCAATTAGTGGAAATGAAATATATAATCAATTATTATTATATATTTTTTACTCTACTCATAAAAGCATACTATTAGTTGTTCCAACTTTAGAGGAAGCGACTAAAATATATAATGATTTAAAATCATATATGGAAGACATATTTTTGTTCCCAGAAGATGATATTATTACTAAGAAAGCAATAGCTTCTTCTCCAGAATTTCTATATATGAGATTAAATTTATTAAATAGTATAAATGATGGTAAACAAAAAATAGTAATAGTGCATTTAAATAGTTATATAAAAAAATTGCCAAGTATTAAGAAATATAATGACAATAAACTAATCATTAAGAAACAAGACAAAATTACTAGAAACAATTTAATTAAAAAACTAGAGTCATTGGGATACAATAGGGAAACGATTGTTACTAGTACTGGAGAATATTCGGTTAGAGGATTTGTTATTGATATTTTTCCAATAAGTGTAGAAAATCCAATTCGAATAGAGTTTTTTGATGATGAGGTTGAAGATATTAAATATTTTGATACTTCTTCTCAAATGAGTATTAGTTCTTTAGATCAAATTAATATATCTTCATTAAAAGAAGAAGCTGATAAGGAATCAGTTTCAATTAGGGATTATTTAAATGACGCTAATATAATTTATAATAATTATAATCAATTACTTGAAAAAGAAAAAATGATAAATCCACAATTAAAATATTTAGATGTGGAATCATCTGTGTTTAGTGTAAAGAAATTAAAAGACAATAATGATATTTACATAGACACAATAAATAATAAGAATTCAGACTTGGTTATAGAATCAAAACAAATGGATAAGTATTATTCAAATAAAGAATTATTCATTAGTGACATACTAAAATATGATGGATTGTTTTACACAACAAATGAACATTTGATAAGTCAAATAAAAGATTTAAGAAAAGGTATAAAAGTAAAAAAAGAAACATTAAATTCCGGATTTGTGTATAAAAATAAGTATTATTTTTCTGAATATGATTTATACAATAATACTACTAAGAAAGAAATGTTGAATAATAAAACATTAGGTACAAGAATATCTTCATTAGATTCTTTAAAAATAGGCAGTTATGTTGTTCATAGAAAATCTGGAATAGGAATATATAGAGGAATAACTACTATTGTAAAAAACGGATTAAAGAAAGATTATATATTAATAGAATATAAAGGAAGCGATAAATTGTATCTTCCTGTTGAAGATATTTCAAAATTATATTTGTATTCTTCAAAAGAGGGAACAAAACCAGTTATTAACAAATTAAATAGTATAGAATGGACTAAAACAAAATTAAGAATTAAACAAAGAATTAAAAGTATAACAGATGAATTATTAAAAATATATAAAGAAAGAAATAAAGTCACTATTATACCTTTTGAAAAAGATGATGAAAATCAAATATGTTTTGAATCTGAATTTCAATTTGAAGAGACAACAGATCAACTAAAAGCTTCAGAGGAAATTAAAAGAGATTTGGAAAAGCCAAGACCTATGGAGAGACTATTATGTGGAGATGTAGGTTATGGAAAGACAGAGGTAATATTTAGAGCTATTTTTAAAACAATTCTTAATGGTCATCAAGTTGCTTATTTATGTCCAACAACTATATTGTCACATCAACAATACAATAGTGCATTAGATAGATTTAAAAATTATGCTATAAATATAGATATAATTAATAGACATTTTACTAACAAACAAGTACAAGAAAAGTTAAAACGTTTAAAGGAAGGAAAAATAGACATGTTATTTGGAACTCATAGAATACTAAGCAATGATGTAATATTTAAAGACTTGGGATTGTTGGTAATAGATGAAGAACATAGGTTTGGTGTAGAACAAAAAGAAAGAATTAAAAAGCTTAAATCAAATGTACATGTATTGTCTGTTTCGGCAACTCCAATACCTAGATCTTTGCAAATGTCATTAGTTGGTATAAGAGATTTATCTCTCATAGAAAGTGCTCCTAAAAATAGATATCCTATTCAAACTTATGTAATAGAATATAATGAAATGTTAATAAGAGAAGTTATTATAAAAGAAATAGAAAGAAATGGACAAGCATTTATTCTATATAATAACATTACTAATATGACTGATTTAGTTAATAAATATAAAAGATTAATCCCTGAAGCAAGAATATGTTTTGCTCATGGAAAAATGTCAAAGAACGAAATGCAGGATATTATATATGATTTTACTAATAAAAAGTATGATGTATTAGTTAGCACTACTATTATAGAAAATGGAATAGATATACCTAATGCTAATACAATTATTGTAATAGATAGTGATAGATTTGGCTTAAGTCAATTATATCAAATTAGAGGAAGAGTTGGGAGAAGCAACAGAATAGCGTATGCATATTTAATGTATAAAAAAGAAAGAATCCTTTCAACTAATGCATTAAAAAGATTAGAAGCAATAAAAGAATTTACTGAACTTGGTAGTGGATACAAAATTTCTATGAGAGATTTAGCAATAAGAGGCTCAGGTGATATTTTAGGAAAAGAACAAGCAGGATTTATTGACTCAGTTGGTGTAAATATGTATCTAGATTTAATTAATGAAGAAATAAATGGAATTGATTTAGATGAAGAAACACCAAACACTAATATTCCTATTGACGTTGAAACTCATATAGGAGAAGAATATTCGGATGAGAATTCAATTATTATTGATATTCATAAAAAAATAAATGGTATTACAAATAAGACAGAATTATTAGAAGTGCTAAAAGAAATTAAAGATAGATTTGGACACGTAGATACGGAATTAGAGCTTTACGCTCATGAAAAATATGTTGAAAAACTATTAATGATTACAATGTGCATAGTAACACTAAATGATTCTTTAAAGTTTGTATTGAAATTAAAAAAAGAAGTATATGAAACTATTAATGTTGAAGAATTGTTTTCTCAAAGTATTAAAATATCAAATAAATTTAATTTTCAATATAAAAACAATAATATTTTAATAACTTTATTCAAAGCAAGTTTAGATAAAAATTATATTTATTATTTAGAAGAGATATTAGAAGTTATATATAATTTAAAGTTCAAAGTATAAAAAAATGTTTAATTATCACACTATTATTAGGTGATAATATGAAAAATACTGGAATTGTAAGAAAAATAGATGAGTTAGGAAGAATAGTGCTTCCAAAAGAATTAAGGAAAAGCCTAAATATCAATTCTGGTGATGATTTTGAAATATGCGTTGAAGATGATAAAATATTTCTGTCAAAATATTCAAGATTAAATAATATAGAATCTTACCTAAGAAACATTGTTGATTGTTTTAATGTTTTTGAAAATATAAAGATTTATTTAATAATAAATGATTTTTTACTAGATAATAGAGATGAAAACGTTAATGAATTAATTATTAATATACTTCATGAAAGAAAATTATATGTTAAAAACAATAATGATATAATGAATATAACAAAAAATATTACTATTTCTAATATGGTTGTCTTATATCCTATAGTAATAAATAGTGATCTATTAGGCGGAATATTAGTAGTTGGTAAAAATATAAATGAACAAATTAATATTGCAAAAGTAATATATAATATTATAAAAACATATTATGCATAAAATGTAAAATATTGTAAAATAAAATAAATATTTGTCTTTTTGATTGAATTTTGTAATTATAATTAGTAATATTAATTTGGCGATTAATATGAAAAAATTATTTAAAAACATTAAAAATAAGAACAAGTTTCTATTTTTACTTTTTAGTAGTGTTATTAGTATTATAATTATTTTACTAACCTTTTTTAGTTCTTTGCTTATCTATCAATTATTATTTTGTGTTATATTTATTGTTTATACTTATAGAATATTAAGTATAAGATTTTTAGGTAGTAAAAAATGATTGATTCGCATGCTCATTTAATTAGTGAATTTTATAAAGATATTGACGAAATAGTATCAGAATCTAAAGAAAAAGGAGTAACTAAAATAATTAATTGTTCAGATAATATTTCTTCTTCTAAAGAAGTATTAGGATTATCTAAAAAGTATAAAAACTTTTTATTTCCTGCTATAGGGATTCATCCTCAAAACATAGATAATAATAAAATTGAAGAATTAGAAAAATTAATAGATGATAAAGTTATAGCTATTGGAGAAATAGGACTTGATTATAATTATTCAAAAGAAAACAAGGATATTCAAAAGGAATATTTTATTAATCAGATAGATATTGCTATTAAGCATAATTTACCTATCATAGTACACGCTAGGGATGCAATACAAGATACATATGATATTTTAAAAAGTAAAAAGGTTAGAGGTGTTATTCACTGTTATAGTGGAAGCGCAGAAATGGCAAAAGAATTTATCAAACTTGGTTTTTATTTAGGAATAGGAGGAGTTTTAACTTTTAAAAATTCTTATTTGTATAGAGTAATAGAAGAAGTTGGATTAGATCATATATTGATTGAAACAGATAGTCCATTCTTATCACCAGAACCATATAGAGGAAAAAATAATTATCCAGGTAATGTTTATTATGTTGCTAAAAAAATAGCGGAAATTAAAAATATTAATATTGATGAAGTTGTTGATATTACGAGTAAAAATGCTTGTAATCTTTTTGACATTTAATTTATTATAAAGTATAATTTAATTAGGTGTAATATGAAGCAGTATATAAGAAGTAGAATTTTTATGATATTTGAAGCAATAATAGTAACAATACTTATTTTTTGTGTTGGTAAAGAAACATATTCTCAAGTTTCATTAAGTGTGGCTATTAATAATAATTTAGATAAATCTTTAGATAAGAATGTTATTGTTGCTTCACAAGCGTCTTTATATGAAGAGAGTATTTATACTCCACTTTATACTTTTTCTGGTGATTTAACAGGTTATGCTGGAGACTGTGCATTATGCAGTGGTTATTTGGCTTGTCCTCCAAGAACTAATGTTTTAAAAGAGGGTATTTATTATAATGATAAAACTTATGGCACTATTAGGATAGTAGCTAGTAGTAGGAATTATCCATGTGGAACAATTATAAGATTTAATGTTAAAAAAGTTTCTGATGAGCCTATAATTGCCATTATATTAGATAGAGGGGTTCCTGGTAATGACATAGATTTACTTACTGATTCTGAAGAATATGCTATAAAAAGTGTAGGAAGAGTAAGAAGTGAAACATTTGAAGTATTAAGAGAAGGCTGGAAATAATTGAAGAGTTTTAATTATAAAAAGTATTATGGTCAAAATTTTTTAAAAGATAATAATATTATTAATAAAATAGTAAATTCTATAGAAGATAATTCTAATAATTTAATAATAGAAATAGGACCAGGCAGTGGAGCAATCACAAAACATTTGAGTAACTTTAAATCAAATGTCGTTTGTTTTGAAATAGACAAAGAATTAACAAGTGAATTAAGCAAGTATGAAAGTAATCATTTGAAAATAATATATGAAAATTTTTTAAATGTGGATCTTAGTAAAATATTAGAAAATTATAACTATGATAAACTTATAATAGTAGGAAATATTCCATATTATATAACGGGTTTAATAGTAAATAAAATAATAGATGAAACAAATGCTTCACAAATTATTTTAATGGTTCAAAAAGAAGTCGGAGAAAGATTTTATTCTAGTCCAAATTCTAGAAAATATAATTCATTAAGTGTATTCTTGCAATACAACTATCATATAGAAAAAATATGTGATGTCAGTAAAAATTCGTTTTATCCTGTCCCTAAAGTTGATAGTGTTGTTATTAGATTTAATAGTCACGAAAAACTATTTGTAAAAGATGAAAGATTTTTTTACAAGTTAGTAAAAGATTCTTTTAGACAAAAAAGGAAAAACTTAAGAAATAATTTAAAGAGTTATGATTTAGAAAAACTAGAATTAATACTTAAAGAAATTAATAAAGATCTAACTTCTAGAGCAGAATCATTAACGGTATCAGACTTTGTATATATATCTAATAATTTAAATTAATTTTTAAAACTTGTACAAAATATGCTTATGTGTTAATATATAAGTGCAATATGAAAATAAGAAGGTGTAATTGTGAAAAGCAAAAGCAAGTTAGGCTTAATTCGATTTATGATTATAATTATTATTGTGGTCATAATAGTGCTCACCAGTTTAAAGATTAGTAGAAATAAAAATAATAATGAAGAAGTATTTTCATATATTCAGTTGGAAGTTGATGGAATAAAATTATCAAAAAATATTGAGATTATAAATAATAAAATTTTATCTATGACATCATTGTCGAATAATCCACAGAAAGAAGGATTCAATTTTTTATATTGGGGTTATAAAGGAAGAGAAGTAACTACTAGTACATATTTGTAAAAAAGCGCTACAATAGTTGCAGTATTTTCCGACACTCCCGAAAAGAAAATAATAATTGGGGATGTAAATGAAGATGGAATCGTTGATTCAAATGATGCTAAAAAATTATTAAGTTATTCAATTGGAAACATAACTTTAAGTGATCAAGCAAAAAAAAATTCGGATATTAATGACGATAATATTATCAATAAAGTTGATGCTGTTTTGTTAAGTAATTATATAGACAAAATTTATGGTAAATTACCGATTACAGACTATATTATTTATGGAGATGCCAATGAAGATGGAAATGTTAATGTAAATGATTCTAATTATATATTAAAATTTTTAGATGAACAAGTTACACTATCTAGTCAGTCTAAAAAAAATTCAGATGTTAATATGGATGGATTAATTAACACAATAGATGCTCAATTGATTTTAGAATATTCTCAGGGTCAAATAATTTCCATTCCAGCAACTAATTATACTATTTATGGCGATGTAAATGAAGACGGAAAATAGGCTTAGAGGATACAATAATTCTAACAAAATATATAGCAGGAAAAGTTAAATTATCGGATCAGGCAAAGAAAAATGCAGATGTAAATGGAGATGAAAGTTTAGATAATAAAGATGTAATTATTATTTCTAAATATATCGTTTGTGGATATACTACATTACCAATAATTAGTCCAGTTTACTATGGCGATATTAATGAGGATGGGCAAGTTACTTTGGCAGATGTGGTAATGTTAAAAAAATACATAGGTGGAACAGTCACTATGAGTGGTCAAACTAAAAAAAATGCAGATGTAAACGAAGATGGAAACGTAAACAAATTAGATATTGATGTTTTATCAAAGTATATAGTTGGAACTTATACATCTCTTCCTGTTAAATCAACTATTGATTATGGTGATGTTAATTTGGATGGTAAAATTGATTCACAGGATTCAATACTTTTATTAAAGTATATAGTTGGAGATATTGTATTAAATGATCAAGCTAAAAAAAATGCAGATGTTAACATTGATGGACAAATTAATAAAACTGATGCTAATTTAATATTAGATTATGCAAATGATATATATAAATCAATGCCCATACTTGAGTACATAATGTATGGAGATACAAATGAAGATGGACAAATTAATGTAATAGATGTAAATTTGATAAGGAAATATGTAGAAGACAATTATAAACTAAGCACTCAGGCATTAAAGAATTCAGATGTTAATGCAGATGGTAAAGTAAATTTAGTAGATATTGAATTATTAAGAAAATATGTGGTTAAAATATATACAACTTTACCAATAACAGATTATGTAATGTATGGAGATACAAATGAAGATGGACAAATTAATGTAATAGATGTAAATTT
>CAZDPZ010000014.1:14320-20698 GCA_964507635.1 uncultured Clostridium sp. | reverse complement strand
TTATATGAAAAATGTACTAAATTTTTAGAATTAACTTCTATTGTAAATTTTGGAGGTTTAATTCCGCTTTGATGAGAAAAGTATATTTTAAGACGTTTAGTTTTATATGTTGCTGGAGGTACTTCTATATAAGCATTACTTATTATATCATTTATTATATTTGTTTTAATTTCTTTTATTGAATTATTGTATGATAATAACACTTCTGGCATAAGAGTATGTACCCTTTTCTTAGTAAGAGCACTTAAATATACTACTTTAGCATACGTCATAAATTGAAATTCATTTTTAATTTTTTTGTTCCATTCATCTATTCCTGTTTTTTTAGTATCAATCAAATCCCATTTATTAACAGCTAAAACTACACTTTTACCTGCTTCTAAAGCATACCCTGCTATATGTTTATCGTGTTCAACTATTCCTTCATTAGCATCAAGTACTAATACACATACATCACTTCTATCTATTGCTTTCATACTTCTTAATAAGCTATATTTTTCAACAGATTCAAATATTCTTCCCTTTTTTCTTAGTCCAGCCGTATCAATAAGTGTATACTCAATATTGTTATATACAAATTTTGTATCAATAGCATCTCTTGTAGTACCAGCAATATCACTGACAATAACTCTATTTTCATTTAATAATGCATTTACTAAACTACTTTTTCCTACATTAGGTCTTCCTATTAATGATATCTTTATATTATTATCAGTTTCTTCATAAGATTCTTCATATTTATCAGTTACACTTTTTAATAATTCTTTTACTCCTAGTCCTCTTTCACCAGATATTGGATAATATTCATCAAATCCAAGAGAATAAAAATCATATGTATTATTTTGTCCTTCTCTTGTATCTATTTTATTTATAGCAACTACTACTTTCTTATTTGATTTTTTTAATATGTCTCTAATATATAAGTCACTAGATGTTAATCCATCTTTTCCATCCACAACAAATATAATAGTATCACTTTCTTCTATAGCTATATCCACTTGCATTTTTATTTCTTCACTAAATTCATTAGTTTCTAAACTAATTCCGCCAGTATCTATTAAATAGAATGATTTATCATTAAATAAACAATTACTAATTATTCTATCTCTAGTTACTCCAGGAGCATCCTCTATAATTGAAACTCTAGAACCAACTATTCTATTAAATAGAGTACTTTTTCCACAATTAGGTTTTCCTACTAAGCATATTGTTTGTCTTGCCATAATTTCACCTCTTTATAATTATATATGAAATATTGCTATTTTTCTAGTATGTTTTGATTTTTATTATAAATTGTGTAATAATACTATAGTGATGTATATGAAAGAAGTAAAAATTAAACCTTTATTAATTACTTTATTAACAATAATAATTCAATCAATATGCTATGGAGCAGCTAAATTATTGCAAGGTAATCCTACTTTGATTGGAAATATGATTGACACAAAAATACCTTTTATTATATATTTTATTATTCCATATACTCTTTGGTATTTTTTGATATTTATTATCCCATATATTTTTTATATAAAGAATAAACAAACTTTTATAAAATACACTTTGTCATTTTTGATTATGTCATTAATATCAAACATAATATTTATTGTTTTTCCTACTACTATTGCTAGACCAGTAATAGAAAATAAAGGATTTTTTAATATAATTACTAATATTGTATATGGAATTGATAACCCTGCCACTAATTGTTTTCCTAGCTTACATTGTGCTACTTCATTCATTTGGATATTATATTCTATTACAATGAAAGAACTAAAAAAGTATCAAAAGATTTTAATAATAATTATGTCTCTACTAATAATTGTAGGTACACTTTTTATTAAACAGCACGTGTTTATTGATGCTATAGGAGGAATTGTTTTATCAATAATTGTATTTTTAATAATTAATAAAGCTAAATTTGTTCTAAAAATTAAAAATATTTAATATAATGTATTGTACAGTATATTAATTATTATTTAGTAGTTATTATACTGTTAAAAAGAATTATTCTTTGAATGAATAATTCTTTTTTATTAAAGTTAAACTTTCTTCAATATTTTCATCTTTGTATGAATTAATTTTTTCATCAAAATAAGGTACACTATCTGAATCAATATCACTTGTTCTTAATAAATTAGACAATAATTCTTTATCTAAACTATCAACGCAAACAGTTCTTTTAAAGTCTTCTAAATCTTGTGAATCATAACTTCCAATACGCAAAACATTATGATTTATTAATAAACTTAATGATAATAAATATAAATTTCTTTTTCCTAAATTGACTCTAGATTTATAATGATGAGTGTGATCACTTGTTTTTTTATCTAAACATGAATCTATATCAGCAAATAATACTTTATTACCATCAGTTAGAATATTAGTATCTTTAATATCCCAATAGTTGTATCCATTTTGTAAGATAGATCTATATATTTGATTCATTAATACAATAAGTTCTTTTCTTTTTTTTAAAGCTATATTTTTATTACTTAATAACCTAGTAAATGTTTCATAATATTTCATTGAAAAACCCATAAAACTTAAACGACCAATATTCATTTTATTATAATCTACTATCTTATCAATTGGATTAATACATCCATCTAAATTTAATTCATAGAATGTTTCAACAGTTTTTTCTCTTTCTAAACTGCGAAAATCACTTAATAAAACTTTATATAATTTATTATTTTGTGTATCTACTAAAATATTACTTTCACAATGGCTATTATCATAATCATATAAAGGTAAATTTTTAATTTTAGAATAAAATATTGATTTCATATACCCTCTTTATAAGTCATATATTATATCGCATTTCTTTGAATTTATCAAATTATTCACTTCTTAATGCATCTATTGGATTAAGAGAAGAAGCTTTGTATGCAGGAAATATTCCAAAGAATAATCCTATTAATAATGATACTGTTACTGATAATAGTATTACATTATTTGAATAAGTAAATGTAAAATCAAATATAGTTGATGCATATCCTATGATTAAACCAAATATTATTCCAAATAATCCTCCTAATAAGCATAGTATTAACGCTTCTATTAAAAATTGTAATAATATATCTATTCTTTTTGCTCCTAAACTTTTTCTAATACCAATTTCTTTTGTACGTTCAGATACACTAACTAACATTACATTCATTACACCTATTCCACCTACTATTAATGAAATACTTGCTATTCCACCTAATAATATAACAAATGTATCATTGATTTCTTCCATAGCGTCTAATATAGATGATTGACTCGTAACAGAAAAATAATCTGTAGATATTTGTAATGTTTGCCTAACAAAATTTTCTATATTACTAATTGTATAATCAATAATACTTTCATCATTAACTTTAATATATATATTATTTATTGATGTATCTACTCCTAAATAATTAGCTGTAGTTAATGGGATAATAACAGCAGAATCAATATTTGATCCTATTGTTCCACCACTTTCCTCTAAAACCCCTATAACTGTATATTTATCACCATCTATTTTAATAGTTTCACCTAGAGGGTCAGCTAAAGAAAAGAAAGTTTCTGCAGTATCACTACCAATGATACATACTTTAGATTTGTTTTCAATATCTATTATGGATATTTTTCTTCCACTAGATAATTTATAACCTGTAACATCTAAATAATTTTGATCTGAAGCTATAATACTTGTATTTGAACTTGTTGTGTTATTTCTGCTTACACTAGATGAAACAGATTTATATGGAGAATAAGAATCTACATTATTAATATATAACAAACTATCTAAATCTTCATATTTAAAACTATAATCACTATCAGATATTTTTAATGTTAAAATATTTGTTCCTAATCCAGCAACTTGATTATTAACATCACTACTAGCACCAGATGCTATACCAACCAGTACTATTACTGATGAAATTCCTACAACTAAGCCAAGCATAGTAAGAATACTTCTCATTTTATTATTTTTGATGTTGAAAAGAGAAATATTAAATAAATTACTTATTTTCATTTATATCACCTCTAAATAGTTTCCCATCAGCAATTTTATATATTTTTTTAGCATGAGAAGCAACACTAAGATCGTGAGTTATTAATATTATCGTTTCACCATTTTTATTTAATTCTTCAAAAATTTTAATAATCTCTTCACCTGTTTTAGAATCAACTGATCCTGTTGGCTCATCTGCTAAAATAATTTTAGGATTTGATACAAGGGCTCTTGCAATAGCAACCCTTTGCATTTGACCACCTGATAGTTGATTAGATGTATGTTTATACCTATGTGATAATCCTACTTTAGTAAGTGATTCTTTTGCTAATAATGTTGCTTCTTTTTTACTATATCCTTGATATAAAAGTGGAATACAAACATTATCAACTGCACTCATTTTAGGTAATAAATTAAAGTTTTGAAAAACAAATCCTATACTTTTACTTCTTATTAAGGCAAGTTCATTTTCATTTAATTTTGATACTTCTTTATCTTCAATATAATAAGAACCTTGATCAGGAACATCTAATAATCCTATTATATTCATAAGTGTACTTTTTCCACTTCCAGAAGGCCCAATTATTGAAACAAAGTCTCCTTCTTTAATATTTAGTGATACATTGTTTAATGCTATTACTTTTTCACTTCCTAAGTTATATGTTTTATATATATGTTCTAGTTTTATCATATGAAACACCTACTCTCTATTTCCTGGAGTAAAGTTTCCACCTGAAGGTATTTGTCCTCCTCCCATATTTTGACTAAAATTCTTTCCACTTTGCCCTCTATTGCTTGAAGAGCTAGTAGTAGTTTCTAACATTCTTACTGTATCTCCTTCACTAAGTCCACTAATTATTTCAACATATGCTGCATTTGATATTCCAGTTTCGACAACTACTTTAGAAGTATTACCACCATCATCAACTAATAATACATATTTTTCTTTGTCTTCGCTTTGTACTGCTTCAATAGGTATAGCTACTGCGTTTTCTACACTTTCAATTTCTACTTCTACACTTCCACTCATTCCTATTTTAACATTACCATCATTTGAAAATGTTACTATAGCTGTATATTTTGTTCCACTTGAAGAATAATTTCCTATTTGATTAATAAAAGTGATTTTACCCGTATAAGTTTTATCTTCAAAAGCACTAAGAGTAATATTTACTTCTTGACCCACTGATACTTTACTTATTTCTGTTTCATCAACAGTAAGACTCATTTCTAAAGTATCAAGTTTCTTAACTTGTAAATAATTTTGAGCACTAATTCTATCTTTACTATCAGGTAAATTATAACTTACTAACACTAAATTATATGGTGCTTTATAGTATGTTCCATTAGTGTACTTTACAATTTTAGAACCCTTTTTTATATAAGATCCTTCTTCATAATAAATTTTACTAAAATATTTATATGTATTCAAAGACTTATTAATGGTATCACTTGTTACTTCCCCACTAGAAGTTAAGGTATTTTCAATAGTCATAGTTATAGCTTTAGTATCAGTATAAGATGATTCTGAATCTGTAATTTCTCCTTTCTTTGTTAAAATTATTACTGTAATGGCCGCAATTATAACAATTATTACACCCACGATTATTATGATTTTTTTCTTCATAAATTTTCCTTTCGTTATATATGTTATTCTTAAATCGTGAATGGAATGTGAAACGAAGGTGTCAAATAATAAAAAATTATTAATAATTGATTAAATTTAATGTATAATTGTATTAGGAGTTGATATATATGAAAAAAATCTTTAAATCTTTAATATTTTTAACTTTTATAGCTTTTATACTTTATGGATCTTATACTTATGTAAAGAATTATAATAACGTTAATAACAATGAAAGCAACAATACTGGAAAAGATACTACAAAAGAAGAATATATTTATACTGATGAGTTACTAGAATTAGGATATTCTCTAAAAGATATAATTACTATTAAAAATCATTTTACTGAAGAAGAAGTAAGCAAATATTTATTAAATAAAAAGTATGATAATTTAATTGATTATTTAAGTGTTAGTTACTTTAATATTGAAAATATTGATAGATATGATTCTTATAAAGAGAAACATGCTGATTATACTTTAAAACAAATAATAGTATATACAGAAATAGGATTAGATAGAGAATTCTATACAAATATTGTAGAAATTAATAATTATGATGATGAATTAGTTCTTGTAAATAAATATTATAAATTACCTGATAATTATAGTGCTAGTGGATTAAAGAACTTAACATTAGATTACTCAAATCAAAAACAAAAAGTTAAAGAAAGTATCATAGATAATATTGAATCTATGTTTGATGATGCTAAAAAAGCAGGCTATAAATTAAAAGTTATTTCTGGATATAGAACCCAAAGTACTCAAAA
>CAZDPZ010000014.1:0-14220 GCA_964507635.1 uncultured Clostridium sp. | reverse complement strand
TTAGAAGAATATTATGTAGAATACTTAAATTAATTTTTTAATAAATAATATATAGAAACAAAAAAATATTATAGTAGAAGATGCAATACTTATAGATATAATTATTGCATTTTTATTTATCTTTTTTTCTTTCATATTTTTTGAAATAACACTATTCACTTTAATAGTTTTCATACAATGAATAGTATATGTATTGTTATAATTTAAATTACTTACTTTAATAGTTATTATATTATCATTTTTATTAAAATTACCATTTCCACTTATTACAACATTATCTAAATAATTATATAATTCATAATCAATATTTAAATTAATTTGATTAGTTAGATCAATATAATATTCATATATTCCTTCATTATAATTAAGTTCATATCCTTCTACTATTAAACTCTTTAATTTAGCTTCACTTGTTTCATTTTTGTAATTTTTATATACCCTTATAATGTAATCCCCATCTATTGATGATGATACTTTAAATATATTTTCTCCTTCACTTAAATTAAATACACCATATCCATTAACTTTTTCTCCCTTAGAAGAAGTAATTACTATTTTAATACTATCTTCTAAACTATAATAATTATATATATGAATTTCACTTGAATAGTAAGGTATTAATGCTTCAGAATTAATGCTAATATTTTCTATTGCATAAACTTTAAAACTTAAAAACAATAAAAAAGTAAATATTATTTTTTTCATATTAATATTATTTACTATTTTTAATATTTAATTCACTTTATAACTTTTAATACGGACTTTTTAATCCTTTTTTTCTTTTTTGATATTGTAAATGCATCAATAAATCTTTGTTCTTTATTATCTATTTCTTTATTATAATATATTACTCCTAATATTTCATTCTTTTTAACCTTTGAACCTACTGTTTTATTTAATGTAACTCCTACAGCATAATCAATTTCTTCTTCTTTTTTAATTCTTCCACTACCTAAATCAAAACATAATTTAGCTATTTTTAAAGAATCTATAGAATTAACATAACCTTCCATTTTACTCATCACAATATATTTTTTACTTTTATCTTTTAACGAATTAATATTACCTTTTTGTGCTTTAATCCATTCATAAAATTTTCTTTTAGCAAGCCCTATCTCTAATGATTGTTTTACAGATATTTTAGCAGTTCTATAACTAATACCTTTAGAAATCATTATCATTAATGAAGAAATATCAACAACTTCATCATATAACCTTTTATCATAATTTCCATCAAAAAATTCTATTGCTTCTTTTACTTCTAAAGCATTTCCAACATTTCTTCCTAAGGGATTATTCATATCACTTAGCATACATATAACTTTTTTATCATATCTTTTTCCAATATTAATCATTGATTTTGCTAAAAGAGTTGCACTTTTAATATCTTTCATAAATGCTCCACTACCTACTTTTAAATCAATTACGATAGATTGTGAACCACTAGCTATTTTCTTAGACATAATTGAACTAGCTATTAAGGGAATTGAATCTACTGCCTTAATTTCATTTCTTAATGCATAGATTTTTTTATCAGCTACTGCTATAGAATCATTTTGACTAATTACTGCACAACCGACATTCTTTAAAATATTAATAAATTCACTCTCTTTTAAATCTAATTTATAACCATTTATACTTTCTAATTTATCAACGGTTCCTCCAGTAAGACCCAAAGCTCTTCCACTCATTTTAGGAACACATACGCCTAAAGAGGCTACTATAGGAGTAGATATTAAAGTTACTTTGTCTCCCACTCCTCCTGTAGAATGCTTATCCACAATTGGTTTATCTATACTACTCAAATCAATAGTTTTTCCACTTTTTATCATAGCATCTGTTAAATAATAAGTTTCTTCTTCATTTAAACCATTATTATATATATACATTATAAACTTACTCATATCATTATCATTTAACTGTTCATTAACATAATTATCTACCATATATTTAATTTCTTCATTTGTGAAATTACATTTATTTTTTATTTTTTCTAATATTTTATCTTTCATATAATACTCCTATTAATATTATACTAATTATTTAAAGTAAAAAAAAGAGTTAATCCTCTTCTTTCTTTGATTTTGATAAAAATGATACTTTTTCAGCCACTATATCCATAGCATATTTACGTTCATTATCTTTTTCATAAGTTGATGTTTGAATTCTTCCCTTTATTCCTACTACATCACCTTTTTTACAATATTCACAAGTACTTTCAGCTATTCCATTCCATAATGTGCATCTTATAAAATCAGTTTCATAATTACCTTCAACATTTTTATAACTTCTAGGAACAGCAACAGTAATTAACGTTTTTTTCTTATTACTATCAGTAGTAATTATTTCAGGGTCAGACACTAATCTTCCAGCTAATACTATTTGATTTAACATAAACATCCTCCTTTCGAAAATGAATATATCAAATTAATTTATTATAAACAAATGACTATAATTAAATTATTAAAATGCATTTTATAGCATTTTTTAATTATCATTATAGTCATAATTAAATAATTATTTATAGTTTTTATATAAAAACATTAAAATTCATATATTTCTTTTTTATTTTTAAGAACACTTATTAAATAATCTATCTCTTCATATGTATTATAAAAATATAAGCTAATTCTTACTGTATCTTCTTTGTTATCCCCCATCTTAGCACAGTGTTTACCACTTCTTACACATATACCTTTAGAATTTAAATAAAGTCCTAAATCTCCAGACAATACATCGTCTATATTAATAATAACACTACTTCCTTCACAATCTTTATTATATATTTTTATATAAGGAATTTTTTCCAAACCTTTAATTAGATATTTTCTTAAATATTTAACTTGTCTTTCTATATTTTCCATTTTTAAACTATTTAGATATTCTATAGCAGCACTAAAACCAATTATAGCTGACAAATTATTAGTACCTGATTCAAATCTGTATGGTATGTCTACAAGTTTTAATGTACTTTCATTATAACTTTCATTCATACCTCCACCATAAGTAAAAGGAACCATTTTCTTTAATAATTCATATTTACCATAAAGTATACCTAATCCAGTAGGGCCACACATCTTATGAGCTGAAAAAGCTAGAAAATCAATATCTAAATCTTGTACATCTGTTTTAATATGAGGAACACTTTGAGCTCCATCAACTACTAATAAAATATTTAATTTATGAGCTATTTCACTTATTGATTTAATATCTCTTTTATCAGAACTAACATTAGTAATATGAGCTAAAGAAATTACTTTAGTCTTACTACTAATAGCATTAATCAAATCATTTATATCTAACTTTTCATTTTTAGAATCTATAAAAACTATTTTTACTTTCTTTTTTACTGAAAGAACTAACCAAGGTAATATGTTTGAAGCATGCTCGCTACTTGAAAGAATTATTTCATCACCTTCAGATAAATAATTCAAAAAAAATCCAAAAACAATAATATTTAAAGAATCTGTTGTATTCTTAGTAAAAATTATTTCATCTTTTCTTTTAGCATTAATAAACATTTTTACTATATCTCTTGTATAATCTACTTCATCATTAACTTTAAAACTAGTATCATAATCTGATCTATTAGAGTTTGCTGTATAATCAAAATAATATTCATTCATTTTAGTTATTACTTTGTATGGCTTAAATGTTGTAGCAGCTGAATCAAAATAAACTATGTTTTTTTTCTTCATAGGAAAATCATTTTCTACATTCATATATTATCACCTAATATAATATACTCAATAAATATTATTTTACATATAACGAATATAATAATTGAAGTTATTTTATTTTTAATATATAATATAAATGGTGAATTAAATGAATTGTTTATTTTGTAAAATTATTGAAGGAAGTATACCCTCTTATACTATTTATGAAAATGAGTATGTAAAATGTTTTTTAGATATTAATCCGACAAGTAATGCAGATACTCTAGTAGTGCCTAAAAAGCACTTCGTAGATATAAGCGATATGGATATTAAATACATTACTGAAGTACACAAAGCTTCAAAGATAGTAATAGATATGATTAATAAGTCTTTTAAACCTAGTGGGATAAAACTTGTTCAAAACAATGGTTCTTTACAAGAAATAAAACATTATCATGTACACATTACTCCATCATACAAAGAAAACAACAATTTAACAATTGAAGAAGTATACAATAAATTGATAAAATGAAAAAAATATTATATAATAAATTAATAAAGGATGTGTTTATATGTTAGAATCATTAGGTAAAAAAAAAGTTATAATAATTGGTAGTTCATTAATTGGGGGAATTATACTATTAATAATAATAGTTTATTTAATAAATATATTGAAGCCTCACTATGTATCATATCAAGAAGCTGAAAAAAAGATAACAGAAGCAACTAAAAAATATTATGATGATAATCCTACTTTGCTTCCTGTTAATGATGGGGATTATACATTGCAATATAGTACATTAGTTGAAAAAGAATATATTAAACCGTTAGATGAATTGTTAAAAGATGGTAGTAATTGTAGTGCTAATATAATTGTAAATAAGACAGAAGAAGAATACTTATATCTGCCATATCTAAATTGTATAGGTAGTTATGAAACAAAAGAATTGTATAAAACCATAATCAATGATAATCCTATAACTACAAATGGAAATGGACTCTATCTTGATGCAAATAATAATTACTATTTTAGAGGAGATGTAGTAAATAATTACATTGATTTTGGTTATATAGATGCTGATGATGATACAGTAGTTAATCTATGGAGAATAATAAAAATAGAAAATGACAATACCATTAAAATAATTTCTACTGAAAGAACTAAATACGGGTATCCTTGGGATAATAGATATAATATAAACGAAAAACGATCTTATGGATACAATGACTTTGAAATAAGCAGAATAAATGATACATTACAAAATGAAAATGCATTTTCTTCATTAATGACAGATAATTTAAATAAATACATTGTCGCGAAGAATTGGTGTATTGGAAAAAGAAGTCAAACAGAAACAGATATGAGTGGAAATGTTGAATGTTCTGTAAAAACTGAAAAGAAATTAAAAATTGGCTTAGTTTCATTGTATGAGATTCTTGCAGCTAGTACTGATAAAAATTGTATAAATACCCTTAGTAAATCATGCATTAATTATAATTATTTTAATCAATTAAAAATATCATCATGGACCTTAACAGGTGTTACAGAAAACTCATATCATGTGTACTCTTTTTATAAAGGTAAAGTATCTGTATCAAATGGTAGTTATGATAAAAAAGTTGAACCTGTTGTTTATTTAAGCAAATATGCTTTATACTCTTCAGGTAGTGGAACACAAGATGATCCATACAAAGTAAGATAAATTAAAACCTACTTATTTAGTAGGTTTTTGATTGCTTGAATTTGAGTTATCAAACCAAACATTATTTATATGAGCACTGCATGAATCTGGTTCTGGATCTGGTTTATCTATTTTTACAAATGAAGGTATTTTAAATGCAGTACCAAAACATAAAGCTACACCTGGAGTTAGTGTTTTTAACTTATCTACATTAGCTAGTGATATACTGTGAGATATATTTTTAACAATTCTTAAATCTTCGGGATGAAACATTCTTAGTATTAAATAATTAGAACATTGGCTTAAAGCTGTATTTGATAATTCACTTGGCCTTTGAGTTATAAGACCAAGAATAATTCCATATTTTCTTCCCTCTTTAGTAATTCTATCAAAAATATTATATCCTATATTTTTAATATCATCATCATTTTGTACATATCTATGGGCTTCTTCAAGTATTATTTGTATAGGAAATGTTGCTCTATTTTGTAAACTTACTGTGTAATCATAAAATAATTTAGAATATATTTTAGTTAATACTTTAGCAAATCTTTCATCTACATAGTTCAAATTAAAATTGACTATCTGTGCTTTTTCTCCACTAGGAGATGTAAATACTTGCTTAACATAATCTTCTTTAGAAATATAGTCTTCTACTTCAAAATAAATTCCATATCCTCCATTAATAATAGTATCCAATCTAACTTTTAATATATTATTTATATCATATATTTTATCACTTTTTAATACACCTTCATTTATTAAAGCAAATTCAAAAGCATTATATAAATCCTTTAAATTATATTTTTTAGGTTTCATATTTCTATCAAGCTTTAAATCTTCATTTACAAATTTTTCTAAGTATTCAATAACTAGTTGAATAGCATTAATTTTACCTGTCTCATCTATATTTAAACATTGTCTTAATGTTCTAGTATATCCTGGTTGTATAATTTGACTTTCTAAATTAATATCTTTTGTATAAAATGCTGATAAAACGGCTATTACTTGATCTCTTATTTGAGTTGATGTTTTTCCACTAGTTAATATATCCAATAGTGCTTTAGCAATTATATTGTTTTTATGAGCTATAACCTTAGATTCTTCTTCAGTAAATAAATACACATATTTTAATGCTTTTTCTATAATAGGTATTTGAGAAGGACTATCAACATTTAATAAAAGAGCTATATCATCCACTTCCAAATAATATGGAGGAATCTTAACAACGTCTCCTCTAGTAAAATTTAAATTAGTAGTTAAACTCTTACACCTGCAATATTTGGTTTGATTAATTCTGTCTAATGCATACTGATATTCTCCATATACATCAAATAAAACAATATTGGCATTTAATGGAATAAAATTATGTCTATAAAATAAATTTTGAAATAATCTTGCCACACTTGAACTTTTTCCACTACCAGTATTTCCTATTATAGCAAAATGATTGGAAAATAAATTATCTATATTAGCTGATACATTGAATCCATCATATATTAGTGATTTACCTAAATATACATCCGTTTCACTTTCTATATTTTGGTTTCCTAAAAGCAATACAACTTCATCTGTATTAACAATTCTTACTTTTGATGTTCTGCTTATTTTATGTATAATTCCACTTAAAAACTTATCATTAATAAATTCACCAATCATAATACATTTAATAATATCTTTTGACATTTGTGTTATTTCACATACTATTTTGTATTTATCTTCAAAAACAATATGAACACCTATTAAAGCTGCTTCTACTCTTTTAGATAAATTTTCAATTACTATTTCATCATTAGAAATTGATATAATATTACCAAACATATTAAAACTCCTTATTTATTCTTAAATTAATTATATCATAATAATAAAAAAATATATACAATTATTTTGTATATATTTTTCCCTTCAATACTTGTAATCTTGCTCTTTCTTTATTTAGCATTTCATTCTCTGTTTCTACTATATTTTTAGGTGCTTTTGATACATAGTTATTATTTGATAATAATTTTTCTCTTCTTTCAATTGAAATGATTAAAGAGTCATATTCTTTCTTGTTATTCTCTAATTCCTCTTTAGCGTGATTATTTTGATTAAATATTAATGCACACTTATATCCATATAATTCAATTACTATTCCTTCATCACCCGTTATAATTTTATCCTCTATTTTTAACAATTTAAGCAATAAAGGATCCGTAATATTAGTGACTACTTTATAATCAGATGGGACTTTTAATTCTAAACGTCTATTTCTGAATAAAGTAACATATTCTATCATTAAATCTATTTGTTTCTTTTCCTTATTAAATACCAATTCTTTATTATATTTAGAATATTCAGATAATAATAATATATCATTATCTTTTATTGGTAATTCTTTATATATTTCTTCCGTAATAAATGGAGTAAACGGATGCATCATTTTTAATATATTACTAAGTACATATATAAGTGTAGAAGACGTGGAAGAATCACTATCAAATTTACTCATTTCTATATACTTATCACAAAAATCATTCCAAATAAATGAATATAATATACTCCCTGCATTATTAAACTCATATGAATTCATATATTTAGTTACTTTTTTAATTGTTTCGTTTAATTTAGTTAGTATCCATTTATCTTGTACCTTTAAATTATTAAGAGAATAATCTTTAATATTAAACCCTTCTATTTTAAGTAAAACAAATCTTGATGCATTCCATAATTTATTTAAAAAATTCCATGTTGAAGATATTTTTGATTCATCAAATCTTAAATCTAATCCTGGAGCTGAACTTGTACATAAATAATATCTTAGTGCATCTACTCCATATAAATCTATCATATCCATAGGATCTATTCCATTGCCCAAAGACTTAGACATTTTTATGCCTTTAGAATCTCTTATTAAGCCATGTATTAAACAATTATCAAATGGTCTACTATTTGTTAATTCAATACTTTGAAATATCATTCTAGCTACCCAAAAGAATATGATGTCATACCCTGTTATTAAAACATTAGTAGGAAAATATCTTTTAAATAATTCGGAATTTTTAGGATATCCTAAAGTACTCATAGGCCACAACGCACTACTAAACCACGTATCTAAAACATCTTCATCTTGATGCCATCCTTCTTCTTTTGGAGCATTAATACCAACATAAATTTTATCATCCTTATACCATGCTGGAATTCTATGCCCCCACCATAATTGTCTAGATATACACCAGTCATGACAATCTTCCATCCAATGAATAAGAATCTTTTCAAATCTTGATGGTATAAAATTAACTTTCTTATCTTTATCTTTTTGAATTTCTAAAACTTTAGAAGACAATTTATCCATCTTAACAAACCATTGATTTGATAAATACGGTTCAATCATAACACCAGTTCTTTCAGAATGCCCTACACTATGAATAACAGGGTCAATTTTAATTAAAAGATTCTCTTTTTCCAAATCTTTAATTAAGTTTTTTCTACATTCAAATCTATCTTGTCCATTATAATTTAATGCATTTTCATTCATTGTCCCATTAGGATTTATACAAACAACATTCTCTAAATTATGTCTTAATCCTACTTCAAAATCATTAGGGTCGTGTGCTGGAGTAATTTTAACAACTCCAGTTCCAAATTCCATATCAGCATGATCATCTTCAATTATTGGAATTAGTTTATTAACTAAAGGAAGTATAACATTTTTCCCAATCAATGAGTTATACCTATTATCATTTTTATTAACAGCTACTGCTGTATCTCCAAATAATGTTTCTGGTCTAGTAGTCGCTACTTCTAAATACTCATCCCTCCCTTCTATAAAATACTTTATATGATAAAATGCTCCTTCTACATCTTTATATATAACTTCTTCATTAGATATAGCTGTCATAGCTAGAGGATCCCAATTAATAATTCTTTTTCCTTTGTAGATTAATCCCTCATTATAATACTTTACAAATACTTCATTAACTGATTCATTTGCATCTTCATCCATAGTGAATCTTTCTTTTGAATAGTCAATACAAAGGCCTAACTTTTCCCATTGTTTTCTAATTATTTGTGCATGGTCATCTTTCCATTTATAGCATTCTTTTAAAAAACCTTCTCTTCCTATTAAAGACTTAGTTAAACCTTCTTTTTTTAACTTTTCAACTACTTTGCTCTCTGTTGCTATAGCAGCATGATCCATACCTGGTACCCATAACGTATCATATCCACACATCTTTTTATATCTAATTATTACATCCTGTAGAGCATCATCCCATGCATGTCCTAAATGTAATACCCCAGTTATATTAGGCGGTGGCATTACTATTGTAAAAGGTTCTTTAGAATTATTTCCACACTCAAAACATTTATTACTCTTCCACATATCATATTTGTCTTTTTCTACACTTTTAAAATCATATTTTTTATCTAACATTTTAATCAACCTTACTTTCTATAAAAGAATTAATAGTTTCAAAATAAATATTAAAAACTTTTTTATTATTTATTCTTTCAAATAATTTATCAATATATTTTTCATCCTTTATTATCATAAATGAATAGTCATAATTAATATCAAATACTAGTGATAAAAGTCCTACTATTTTATCATTATTATTTTTCCTATCACAAACATTCACTGTCTCATAATTAAAAAATGATTCTTTAACTTTTTCAGTTATTTCTTCTTCACATTCCTCTATTTCTAAAGCTCTTAATCCTCCAAAAGAATATAATATATCTAATTTATCAGCGTCTCTTATAATTTTACAAAATTTTTCAATTTTTTTATTTTTTATAATTGGTAAACTAAAATCATTATGATATAAAATAGCATATTTAATATAATCCCATTCAGTTTTTTTACAATTAAAATTATTAATAAAGTTATCTTCAAATAGTAATTTAACAGCATAACTAGAATGATCAAATTCTTTTGAATCATTAAATGTTTTATATTTTGTCCATTGCTCAAATCTACCTATATCATGTAGTAATCCTATTAATGAAGCAATATATACTTCATCTTTTGAATAACCCATATTTTTAGCTATATCTTCACATAATTTCATTACTCTAAATGAATGTTTAAATTTAAATCTTATCATATCATCTTCTAAATTATACTTACTAGCATAATCATTGAATGAATCAAAATTACTTTCAATATCCCTATCTTTTATCACATTTCCTCCAAATAAAAAGGTGCCTTTATTAAAGGGACGACATAGTCGTGGTACCACCCATATTTATAGTAAAAATACTACCTCTTTTATTTAACGCATTTATACGTAATATCCTACTAAAGTTCAGATATTAAACTCAGAAGCTACCTTCATTTTATATACTTAAGAAAAGCTTTCAGTTAATAACTTTTCATCCCTAATAAGATACTTAAAACTACTCCTCTTCGTCATCATTTATATTGGAATTATATAATTTTTAATAATATTTGTCAATTGTTTATATTAATAATATTATTACCTCTTACTAAATATTGATTTTTTGATAAACTTAATATAGGTTTATCTTCTGTTAAACTATCAGAATAACATTCACTTACAATACTTTTTGGATACACTTCACTAAACATTTTTCTTTTGTTACCATTGTAACAAATTTCTCCATTTAGATGCCCGGTCTTTTTATCAAAATCACTAGCAATATAATTATTAATTCCTAATTTTTCACAAGCTGGGCCGATTAAAAATGAAGGAGAAGCACTTATTATAATGTCATTTTTATCTTTTTGTAACAAATACCACTCCTTGAATTTATGAATATGACTATTCCAAAATTCTTCTATTAAATCATCAATATTTTCAACATCCTGAACAAAATTACAATACTTTATACTATTTTTATCAATTTTATATAATTTTAATCTGATTTTAATCAAATCTCTTATACTCGTTGGAACATACTTTATTAATTTTGGATTTCGAACTAAGCAAAATATAAAAAACTCTATACTTGAATGACCATTATATATAGTTCCATCAAAATCATATACACTTACATTATTCATTTTCATGTATTTCTTTAATTATTCTTTCTATATTTTGTCCATATTCTATTGATTCATCATAAATAAACTTTAATTCTGGTGTATGTCTTATAACAAGTCTTTGTGATAAAAGAGTTCTAAAAAACCCTGCTGCATTATTTAAATCACTTAAAACGTGTGCTTTATCATCATCAAGTGTAGTAAAATACACTTTAGCAAAACTTAAGTCATCACTAACATCACATGAAGTAATAGTTACATACTTAAAATCTTCATCTTTTGCTTCAGTTAATAAAATAGTACTTAATTCCTTTTGCATTTCAGAAGATATTCTTTCTGACTTCAATTTCATATCTTCTTCACTTCTTTCATTTCATAAGTTTCAATTATATCTTTTTCTTTTATATCTATAAAATTTTCAATAGTTATTCCACAATCAAATCCATTTTTTACTTCACGTACTTGATCTTTTTCTCTTTGCAATGTAGAAACCTTTGAACTTGCTAATACGATTCCATCTCTTATTACTCTACATAATGAACCTGATTTAATAGTGCCACTTTTTACATGAGACCCTGCAATATTTCCAACTTTTGAAAAATGGAATATCTGTCTTACTTCAGCTTCTCCAGTTATTATTTCTTCATATGTAGGATCTAACATACCCTTCATAGCTGATTCAATATCTTCTACAACTTTATAAATAATATTATATAATCTTATTTCAACATTTCTTTCTTTAGCTGACTCTTTAGTTTGAGAATCAGGTGAAACGTTGAACCCTATAATAATAGCATTAGAAGCACTAGCTAACACAACATCACTTTCAGTAATAGTTCCAACTCCACTTCTAATAATGTTTATTTTTACCCCTTCTACATCTATTTTAAGAAGAGTATTCTTAACAGCTTCTTCGCTTCCCTTAACATCCGTCTTTAATACTATATTTATTTCTTTCTTACCTTCTTTTATTTGATCAAATAAATCATCTAAAGACATAGTCTTTTTTGTAAGTTTTTTCTTTCTTTCTACTTCTTTTCTTTTAAATGCTACACTTCTAGCTTCTTTTTCTGATTCAAAAGCCATAAATTTATCTCCAGCTACTGCAACATCATCAATTCCTGTTACTTCAACTGGTTTAGATGGTTCAGCAGATAAAATATCATTACCTTTATCATCTTTTAAAGTTCTTACTCTACCATAGTGTGAACCTACTACTATTGGATCTCCTATACGAAGTGTTCCATTTTGTATTAATAATGTAGCTATTGGACCAATATTTTTGTCAAGTCTTGATTCTATAACACTTCCAATAGCATATCTATTTGGATTAGCTTTTAAATTTAACATTTCACTTAATGCATTAATATTATCAAGTAATAAATCTACTCCTTCTCCACTTTGAGCACTAATATTTACAAAAATATTATCCCCACCCCATGCTTCTGGAGTTAATCCTAATTCACTTAATTCACTCATTACTTTTTCAATATTTATATTTGGTTTATCGATTTTATTTATTGCGACTATAATTGGTACATTAGCTGCTTTAGCATGATCTATAGCTTCAACAGTCTGAGGCTTTACTCCATCATCAGCAGCAACAATAATTATTACTATATCTGTAATAGATGCTCCTCTTGCTCTCATTTCAGTAAATGCTGCATGACCAGGTGTATCTATAAAAGTAATTTTTCTACCATTTTTTTCAACTTGATATGCACCGATTGCTTGAGTAATTCCTCCAGCTTCACCAGATGCTACATGAGAAGATCTTATATAATCAAGTAAAGTTGTTTTTCCATGATCAACATGTCCCATTATAGTAACAACCGCTGCTCTAGGAACTAAACTTTCTTCTTGATCATTAATAACATATTCTTCAAAGTTTGATATATCAGTAGTTTCTTCTTTAACTAATTCTTTTTTATATTCAGATGAAACAACATAAGCATCATCAAAAGATATAGTTTGATTAGAAGATATCATAAGGCCCATAGAAACAAGTTTTTTAACTAACTCACTTGATTCAATACCAAGTTCATTTGCTAAATCATTTACACTCATTCCTTCTTTATATAAAATTACGTTACTTTGATTTTCTTCTTTATTACTTTGTAACTTTTCTTTATTCTTATAAATACTCTTCTTTTTTTCTTTATAATCTTCTTGTCCTTGCTTAATGTCTTTCTTTTTTATCTTTTCAGTAGTAGTAGTATCATCTATTTCAATATTATATTCTAAAGCAATTTTTTCAGCCCTATCTTCCATATCATACTTATCTTTTAAATCTTCATCTAAATTATCAGTATTTTTCATACTACCGAGTTCATTATCTAAAAGTATTATTGCTTCATCATCTAACTCATCAAATTCACTATACTTATAGCCTAAGGATTTAAGAGTCTTAATAACAATGTTCTTATCAACTCCTAATTCTTTTGCATAATCATTAACAGTCATAATATTCCTCCTTTATTTTATTTTACTTAAAAGTTCATCAAAAATTCTATCCTCCACATTAGTTTCTAAATTACGATCTAATATTTTACTTTTTCTTGCTTTTTCTATTACAGAAACATCTTTTTTAAGATAACATCCTCTTCCATTTGCTTTGTACGTATCATCTACAAAAACATTTCCTTCATTATTTTTAACTATTCTAAGTAAATCTTTCTTTTCTAACTTTTCATGTGTAACAACACATGTTCTCATTGGAACTTTTCTTATTTTCATAAAATCTCCTTATGAATTAATTTGTTTATTAATATCAGCTAATGTTTTAATATTTATTGTATATCTAGTTAGTTTACTAGCAAGCTTTATATTAATACCTTTCTTACCAATTGCCAAACTTAAATTTTCATTATCTGCGATTACCAACGCAGTTTTT
>CAZDPZ010000013.1:0-20843 GCA_964507635.1 uncultured Clostridium sp. | reverse complement strand
AATAATAATAATCAATTCCTATTAATATTATTCCTATAATTATTATAAATGGTAACTTACTCTTTTTCATATATCCTCCTATATTATTTAATCATAATATTTTAAGAAAGTAAACGTTATTTAACTTCTACTCCATCTAATGAAAAACTCTTAGTATCAGTTATTTTAACATTTATTATTTTACCAATAGAGTCCTTTTTAGCATCGATATTTACTAATTTCATATTTTCTGTATATCCACAAACTTTAGAAGAATCTTTTTCACTTATACCCACTACTAAACATTTAACTATTTTATTCTTCATCTTTTTATTTGATTCATTACTATATGAATTTATTAACTCATTTAGTCTATGTAATCTATCTAATTTAATGCTTTCACTAACATCATCATCCATAAGAGCGGCGGGAGTATTTTCTCTTGGAGAAAACACAAATGTAAAAGCTCCGTCAAATTTACATTTGTTTACAATATTCAATGTTTCTTGAAAATCTTCCTCAGTTTCGCCTGGAAATCCTACTATTATGTCTGTTGTTATACTAACATTTTTAACCTTGTTTCTTATATTATTATATAAAGATAAGTATTCATTAATAGTATATCTTCTATTCATTAATTTAAGAATCTTATCACTTCCAGATTGAATTGGAAGATGAATATATGGCATAACATTTTCTTTAGAAGCTATTACATCAACCATTTCATCTGTAAAATCCCAAGGATGACTTGTTACAAATCTTACTCTATCTATATTAGTATTAGATACATCATTTAATAGATTAGCCAAAGTATAATCATCATATAAATCTTTTCCATAAGCATTAACATTTTGTCCTAAAAGAGTTACTTCTTTATACCCATTTTCTTTTAACTTTTTTACTTCTTCAATAATACTTTCTTTTTTTCTACTACGTTGAGAACCTCTAGTATATGGAACAATACAATATGTACAAAACTTATCACATCCATATATTATATCTACCCATGCGCTATAACTATTTTCCCTTATTACTGGAATATCTTCAACAACATCCCCTTCATAACTTAATACTTCTATTTGACTTTTATTACTATCAAGTTTATTCTTTATAACATTAATTAAATTATCTAAATTATGTGTTCCAACTACAAAATCTATATATTTATGCTTATTAATTATTTCATCTATTACATTTTTTTCTTGAGACATACATCCACATATACCAATTAATAAATTAGGATTAATAGTTTTCATATGTTTTAAAACACCTAAAAAACCAAATACTTTATCATGAGCATTTTCTCTAATAGCACAAGTATTTAAAATAATTATATCAGAAGAATCTATATCATTACCCTTTTTATATCCTACACTTTCAAGCATACCAGATATTTTTTCAGAATCATGCTCATTCATTTGACATCCATAAGTTCTTACATAATATTTCTTACCTTTACCAAATAATTCATTATTATCTTTATATTTTACATACTCAATACTTTTTTTATTTCTTTTTCTTGCTTCATTCATATTAGGCAATTTCATACTTATCAACTCCAGAGAATATTATAGCATAATAAAGATAAATATAGAATTATTTATAATCATTACTTTTTAATTCAAATATTATATCTCTAAGCTCTGTAGCCCTTTCAAAATCTAATTTTCTAGCACATTCTTTCATTTCTAATTCTAATCTTTGAATCATTTTATTTAATTCTTGTTTAGAATATTTTTTCTTATCTACCTTTTCTGGTTCTATTTCATTACTAATAGATTCTTTTATGTCTTTAACTATAGTTGTTGGAATAATATTATGTAATTCATTATATTTTTCTTGAATTTTACGTCTTCTAGAAGTTTCTTCAATAGCTGTTTTCATAGCATCGCTCATAACTTCAGCATACATTATTACTTTTCCATTTTTATTACGAGATGCTCTACCTATAGTTTGTATTAAACTTCTATCACTTCTTAAAAATCCTTGTTTATCAGCATCTAATATACATATTAATGATACTTCTGGTATATCAAGGCCTTCTCTTAATAAATTAATTCCAACTATTATATCTATTTTACCAAGCCTTAAATTACGTATAATATTAAGCCTTTCTAAAGTTTTAATTTCATTATGCAAATAAGTTACTTTATAACCAAGTTCACTTAAATATGACGTTAATTCTTCACTCATTCTAATTGTTAATGTCGTTATCAATACTCTTTCATTTAATTTAATTCTTTCATTAATTTCTTCTAATATATTATCTATTTGATTCTTAGATGAACGAACTTCTATAATTGGATCTAATAATCCCGTAGGTCTAATTATTTGTTCAACAGGTTTATTTATTAAAGAAAGTTCATAATCACCAGGAGTAGCAGAAACATATATAGTTTGATTTAATTTATTATTAAATTCATCAAACTGTAAAGGTCTATTATCCATAGCACTAGGTAATCTAAATCCATAATCAACTAAAGTTTGTTTTCTCATTCTGTCGCCATTATACATTCCTCTTACTTGGGGAATAGTAACATGACTTTCATCAATTACAAGTAAAAAATCACTAGGAAAAAAATCAATTAAAGTAGTTGGTGTACTTCCTTTATCTCTTAAAGATAAATGCCTACTATAATTTTCAATACCATGACAAAATCCAGTTTCCTTTAACATCTCTAAATCATACATAGTTCTTTCTTTTAATCTTTGTTCTTCTAATAATTTACCCTCTTCATGTAAAACTTTTAATCTACTTTCAAGTTCAATTTCTATTTTATTAATAGCTTTTTTTAATTTCTCATCACTTGTAACAAACAAAGAAGCAGGAAATATACTAATTGTTTTAACATTCGATTCTTCTTTACCAGTAACTGGGTCAAATAAAGCAATATGTTCTATTACATCATCAAACATTTCTATTCTAATACCTTTCTTCTTTTCACCTATAGGTATTAGTTCTATTGTGTCTCCTTTTGCTCTAAAAGTACCTCTTTTTAAATCATATATACTTCTTTCATACTGCATACTTATTAATTTTTCTAAGATAGTATCTCTGTCAATCTTTTCATTAATACTTAAATTAATCATTGATTTAATATATTCTTCTTTTTCACCTATACTATATATACAAGATACACTAGATACTATAATAGTATCTCTATTACTAATAATTGCACTTGTAGCAGCATGTCTTAATTCATCTATTTCATCATTAATTGATGAATCTTTTTCTATATATAAATCTTTACTAGGAACGTATGCTTCTGGTTGATAATAATCATAATATGATACAAAGTACTCTACATGATTTTCTGGAAATAATTCTTTCATTTCAGCATATAATTGTCCAGCTAATGTTTTATTATGTGACAAAATTAATGTTGGTTTTTGAACACTTTCTATTACATTAGCTATTGTAAAAGTTTTACCTGTTCCTGTAGCTCCTAATAAAACTTGACTTTTTTCCCCATCGTTTATTCCTTCAACTAATTCTTTAATAGCTTCTGGTTGATCTCCATTAGGTTTATAATTTGAATGTAATATGAATTTATCTGCCATTTGCTTCAATCCTTTCTAATTTTACTTTTTGTTTTCTTCCAAATATTTTTTATACATTTTTACCTTATTATAAAAATAACACTTTTCTTTTAATAACACCTCATAAATTAGTATTTATTATATCATAATCATTTATACTTTTATTGATTATATATGAATAAGAACAAATAAAAACTAATATTTTATTACATTTCAACTAATATACAAAAAATATTAAAACAAAGCACTTTTAAATGAGTATTATTTTACTATACCTGCTTTCTTCATATAATTAATATAACTATTATCTATCTGATTCCATAATAATATTTTATTTTCTAATTCTAATGAATCAAGCTTTTTCCCGCTAATTTTTTCATAAGATTCTATAATATACTTTTTGAATTTTGGATTGCATCTTCCTATAATTCTAGCAATATCATAATACTTATTTGCAAGTCCTACAAAACTCAAATCAATAATACCCGAAACATTATAGTTTTCATCTAATATTACATTACTAGCATTTAAGTCTCCGTGAACAATTTCATTACTTTCATCAGAATTCCTATCTTTTATATTCCAAAAACCTCTATTTGATTTATCAATATGAAATGACAACAATTCATCTAAAAATTTAACTAATTTAATTTCATTATTCATTAAATAAAAATTATCATCTATTTGTATATTATGAAGTTGATACATAAAATCGGATATTTGATAAGAAATATTTTTAATTTGTTTTAAATTTAAACTATTCATAATATCAGCTAGTGCAACTCCTTGTATTTTTTTATGTACACTAAAATACCTATTTTTACTATCCTTATGTAGTATAAGATCCACAGTTTTATATTTTGTTTTACCACTAATATATTGGGAAAAAGAACACTCTTTTACAATTGCTTTAGCCCAAAACTCATCTCTAGGAAATCTAAAATAATATATATCTTTATTTGTATAAACTTGAAATACAAAGTTTGTCCATCCATTTGTTATATATTCAATTTTATTAATTCTTTTCTTTAGAGTTTGATTTATTATTCTATTAAAATCTTCTTTTTCAAAAAAATATTGTTTCATAATTATTGTTCTCCTATTTTTTTCATTATAGCATCAATTTCATTCAATAAAGTATCATCGTAATTATTATATATTATATAATCAACCATTTTTAATATTTCATCATTATTTTCTATTTCTTTTAATTGTTCATGTATCTCATTTGTTCTCATTATTATCTCATCATTATCAGAACATCTATTTTTTATCATATTTTCAACCACTTTTATACTCTTTGGTAAAATATATATAATTTTTAAATCTTTTCTTATTTTTTTAAAATCTAGCATAGTAGTATAATGCATTTCAAATACCATATTTTCTTTTGAAAAAATATCATCATTTAAATATGCATATCTACTACCAAACACATTAAAAGAATATGCTATTTTACCTTGATTAATTAATGTATCAAGTTCATTATTCGTCAAAAATGAACCTAAAGAATTATCATTATTTCTTTTTTGTCTAGTTCTTAGTGTATTTACTGCTTTAAAATTATAATTATTACTTATATATCTTACACAATAAGTTTTACCTATACAAGTTATACCACATATTCCTATTATCATTTTAAATTTTCCTCAATCATTTTTATTATTTTAGGAACAGAAATAATAAACCAATAACTAAATCTTTCAGGGTAATCTTTTAATTCATTTTTTAAGTCATTTATATCTATCCATTTATATTCACTTACTTCTTCAATATTATTCTTTACATCTTTATTATATTTTCCTAAAAAAACGTGATCTAATTCATATTCAATTAAACTATTATGAAAAGAAGTTCTATATATAAATGAAAACTTTTCTTCTAAGTTGCAATCAAATCCCATTTCTTCTTTTAATCTTCTATGAATACATTCTGATAATATCTCATTTTTTCTTGGGTGTGAACAACATGCGTTTGACCATAATCCACCAGAATGGTATTTATTAATATTTCTTTTTTGCAATAACATTTTATTTTCATTGTATATAAAAATCGAAAAAGCACGATGTAATTTTCCAATTTCATGTATTTTTCCTTTACTCATATATCCAACGACATTATCATCTATATCAACTAAAATAAGTTCATCATCCATATACAACTCACTTCCTTTAGATATAATAACATATTAATGTTTTTTTTATAACAAATATAGATATATTGACACAATTATTATACATATATATAAATTAAAAAATATCGCTAAAAACGATATTTTAATTATTTTAAAAACCTCGTGAACTTCCGCCTCCTCCAGAAGAACCTCCGCCACCAGAAAATCCTCCACCAGAGCTTCCCCCTCCTCTAAACCCACTACCTCCCTTATAAGAGCCTCTTCCTTTTCCGCTTTTACTTCCTAGAGAAGCAAATACTCCTAAACCTATAATAAATGAAATAAATATCACATAGACAATCATAGCAGTAATTGAACTATTTTCTGTTGTATAAGTTGGTAATTTTGCTCCAGTAATTGAAATATCATATTCATTCATTACTTCACTTAATACAGCATTAAAACCATTCTTTATTCCTTCATCATAGTTATCATTTTTTAAATATGGAATAATATATTCATCTTGTATTCTACCTGTTTTTCCATCTGTTAAAACGCCTTCTAAACCATATCCTACTTCTATTCTAAATTCTCTTTCTCCAGTTGTACATAACAATAGAACTCCATTATTTTTTTGTGCATCTCCTATTCCAAATTTTCTAAATAATTCTGTTGCATAGCTTTCTAAATCTTGATTATTTAAACTAGTCACAGTAACTACTACTATTTGGGCTCCTGTTTTTTGATTCAATTCTATGTTTGTATTAATTATATATTCTTCTGTCTCATCACTTAAAACATTAGCATAATCATTTACATAAAAATCATTTGTTTGGTTAACAACATCAGCTTTAATTTTACAAGAAAATGCTAATATCATAAATATTAGCATTAATTTAATTAAAGTCAAATAATTACTCTTATTCAAAATTTACCTCTGGTACTTTTGTACTTGATTCATCTGCTTCAAAATAGTCTTTTGCTTCAAACTTGAACATATTTGCTATTATATTTCCGGGGAATCTTTTAATTTTTGAATTATATTCTTTTACAGCATTATTATAGTCTACTCTTGCTGTAGAAATACGATTTTCACTACCAGCTAATTCATCAGACAAATTAATAAAGTTTTCTGAAGATTTTAAATCAGGATAGTTTTCAACTACAACTAATAATTTATTTATTGCATTTGTTAATTCTCCATTAGCTTGTGACTTTTCAGATACAGTTGTAGCCCCTGATAACTTTGCTCTTGCATCTGTTATTGATTCAATTACACTTTCTTCATGAGTAACATATCCTTTTACTGTACTAACCAAATTAGGTATTAAATCTGCCCTTCTTTGTAACATAGTATCTATTGTTGAAAATTTACTATCTACTTCTTCAGATAAACTAACTATTGAGTTATAATTTCCTATAATAGAACCTAAAAATATTACTATTACCCCTATAACAATTATCCATATTATTTTTTTCATATATTCCTCCTTATATCATTAAAATAACAATTCAATATTATAACAGTCTTCATTAATTAAATTAACCATTAAAGGTATTTTAACTTTAGAAAACATTTTTTTAACTTCATCAACACTTTTAAAAAATAAATCTATTCTATTAATTAACAATTTTTCAACATTTTTAACTCCAATACTCTTTAAGTAACTAATTATCATTTTAGCATCATTTTCATTAGAAGACAAATTATATATAAAACTTTCATTATTTTCTTCAATTTCATTTATAGTTTTATCATCTATATTACATTCTTTTAAAAAATCTATCATGACAATTTCCTTTCCATAGGAGCATTTTTTCCTAATAGCCTTAAAATATTATCTATTTTTTCTATTTTTTCTTGATTAAACATCCCATTTCTTAATATTGCATATCTAAGTTTATCATAACTATTTCCATTAGTACTTGGTATTAATCTTTCATATGTTCTTATTACTTTAAATCTTGATATAAGTACACCATCAAAATTATATGTGTGTTCATCTTGCATATATTGTTCATCTAACATTTTTATATATGCATCTTCATAAGCAAAGTTTATTGGTCCACCTAAAACTTCATTATTCATTTCATTATCGTAATTTATTTCAAAGTTGGCAGAACATTCATTAATAGCTATTGATGTGTTATTCTCATCTATTCCATATCCACTATCTGTAACACTTCCTCTTAATATTTGTTTTACTTTACCATCACCAGTTTTAATCTGTCTAAATATATTTTCATCTTTTACATTATCTTCTTTTGCTTTAAATAACCTATAATACCTAGGATCGCTTCTTGGAATTCTTACAACAGACATAGAATTAAAAATATAATCTTTAGCTCCAAGTTCTATATATAAATCAACTATTTCTAATGGATTTGATGATATAAAGCAACTTAATGTATTTAAATATGATGAAGTAGGTATTTTATATAGTTCAAACATTTGTTGTGTTTTCTTTATTTTTTTATCATTAACAATAAATGCTGTAGAACAATTTCTAAATGCTGCATTTATGTCTTCTATTCCTAAAGAAGCAAAAAACTTACAATTATTCATAAAATATTCATGACACCCTACATCATTATCATTCTGCTTACCTTTTCCACCTTCTGACCTCATAATACCTTTAATTTTTTTCTTTTTTATAAATATAGAAGGTACATCTAAATGAGCAAGAAACTCTGAAGATACACTATTATTATTGCTTTTCTTTATTATATTAATTACATCCATAAGTGCTTCTTCATTAGAAAAAGATAATATTTGAGAAAACTTACTATAATAACTCGCTGGTATAATAATATTTTCACTATTTAAAATTTGTAATATTTTTTCCATATTTGATAATTCAGCATATTTTAATATTCTTTTTTGATCTTTTTCTTTATAAAGATTAAAGTCATATCCATATTTTAATAATAATTCTTCAACTTCATTTTTATCTAAATTTGTTACTTCTAACTCTATTATTTCTTCCTCATCTGTGGGTGATAGTAATTCTAAATCTTCATAATTATTTAATCTATCAAACATATTATCCATAATAATCTTTGATAAATCTTTTTTAGAAAATTTACTGTTTTCAAGAATTTTAACTAACATTTCAAATTCTTCATCAGATAAATCATTAATACTTCTTGTGGTTTCTATTGTTCTTCTAATTTTTTTAATGCTTTTAATTTTACTTTCATGATTAGCATTATTTTCTTTAATTTCTGATAACTTTTGATTAAGTAAGTTTAAAAAACCATTAATTAAATTTTCTAATCTATCATTCTGCTCATCATTTACTTTTAAATTATTACTTTTACTTTCATACATTATTTTAATAATAGATATCCAATTTTTATTTTCATTATTTAATGAAACATATTTACATAATTCATCTATATTAAGTGATACTATTTCTGAATGTGAATGCGTTATAAGATGTAATTGATTAATTAAACTTTCTAACTCTTTAACATCTTCAGTACTTATGTTATCTTTATCTTGTAAGTACAAAGACAATTCTTTAATTATATTATCTATATACATATTTATTCACCATCCTTATCTTTATTAGATTTTCCTGGTTTTAATTGCATTTCTTTTTCTTTTACAAAAGTTGTATTGTAATAATCTATGGACTCTTGAATCATTTCATCAATTATTAGTAATTCTTCATTTGTGGGATTCTTTGTGGCAAATAATTCATCCACTATATTTATTTCATCTTCATGAGAATTTATATAATTAGTCGCTGAATCATAATCATTATGAGAACATGCTCCTAAACATATTTGTGAAAATATTTTATCTATTCCAAACTTTTCTTTTATATGTAATTTAACTTCATTACTAACAGTTAATCTTTTATGTACCAATCTAAGTGAACCAGAAGATAATCTTTTAACATTTTTAATATTGTTAATTCCCATTACATTATCATCTTCTTTTTTCATAATTTTTAATTCTTCGTAGCATCCCAATTTGTAAACTAGAAACTTTAATTGTGTCATATTTCCTTCAATACTTTCACCATTTTTAGCATTTCCATCTTTAATTTTTTCAATAAACGAATCCAAGCAAAATCCATCAGAATCTTTTAAGATCACCACTATTTTTTCGAACGGATTTTCTTTTTTATCTTCTTCTTTATCATTTGCTTCCTGAACTTTGAAATTTAATTCTTCTATTTTTGATTTTTCTTCCATTAATTTAGAATACAATTCTTCAAATTCTTTTTTTAATTTTTTAAATGATTGATTCGTTAATGAATTTTTAACATTATCTAATTCTTCTTTTTTATTGATTAACTCATTTAAATATTGATTAAACTTTGTAACACTACCATACAATGATGCCATATCAATACTTTCAAGTGAATAATATTTCATAGCTTCTTCTTTGTCTTTTAGACCATTTATAGCATTATAATTTGCTATTTCTTTATTTGAAAAATCTATGCCTGAAGAAACTCCATCACAATATTGTTTATACTCTTTTATATCTATTTCTAACTTTTCAATATAACTTATAATTTCTCCTTGAGGTACAAAAGATTCTTCTTCTTTTTTCTTTGAATCTTCTTCTTTATATTCTCTAATTCTTTGTAGAGCATAATTGATTATTTTAAATGATTCTTCAACATTATTTTCATTTAATGAAGGAATAACATTTTTGTTAATATCATAAATTATAAACATTAACTGTTCTAATCCATTATAATTATCATATGATTTCTTTCTTAATTCAAAAGATATAATTAGAGTATTCATTGATATATCATATATATTACAAGTATCCTCATCTAAATCAGAAGTATCAATTTCACCTGCTTCCGTCCTATACATTTCAATAATATGTTTTTGATTATCACTAAGAAAATAATTATTCTTTTTTTCATCTTCTTCTACTTGTATATTTATAACTTTCTTCTTATTTAATACTCTTTCTACTTTCTTTCTATTTTGTATGATTTTATTACTTATTTCTTGTTCTTCTTTTTCTTTTTCTTCTTTATGATGTTTTAAATGATAAGAACACATTTCTTTAGAAAATCCAAGCAATTGCTCATCTGAAATATTATCACATCTTAATACCATTTCCCATAAATATTTAAGATCTTCTGTAGACAAATATCCATTAAACACACCATTTTCAAAGAAATTTTGTATTCTTATTATTTTATCTATTGTTAATTTATTCTCATCATAATTAGCTTTTTTTCTATATTTTAAAGATTCAAAATGAGTGAATTTATTTTTTACCTCACTTAAAGATGATTCACATTTACTTTTTAATAATATTATTTGAGGAAAACTAGATGACATTTCATCTAATGACATTATTTCTTCTCCAATGATTCCTCTACTTTTTAAAAGTAATAAATCATTAAAGTCCGTTTCTAACTCAGTTAATTTATTTTGAGTATATCCAATAGCCCTTGCTATAAAAATTATTTTTTCTACTTTTTCGCTAGTTATATCATCAATATTAATTTCTAATTCATTACTATTTTTTACATTTTCAATAAATTTACTTTCATTTTCATAACTATATACTTCTTTTTGAAGTTGGTTCTTTTTATCATTTAAACGCTTAATAATTATATCTATTATTTCTTTTTGCATTTTTCAGGGCTTTCCTCATATTCACTGTCTTTAAAAATATTATTATATTCTTCAACAAAAGTATCATAAGCATCATTATAAAATGATACACTCATTCCAAGTCTTATTTCTATTTTAACTATCATTCTTTTCATATATTTTAATACTTCACTAGAAGGTTCATTTTTACCAGATAAAGCAACTCTAATTTGATTTATTAATCTTTTAGCTTCAACAACATCCTCTTCACTTAAAAGCTTATTATTTGCTTTTATATACTTTATTATTTCACTACAATTTAATGCTATTTTAGCTTTTTCAGAAAGAACATTTCCTTCAAGAGAATATATTTCGTTTTCTAAGTCTTTAAAGTCTACTTCCTCACTTTTTAAATTCATTTTTTTATACATTGAATATAGTTTATAAAAATCAACAGATTCTTTATTATTTTTTTCTTTTACATAATTATTAATTAGACTATCATTAACTTTCATATACCCTCCATTACAATAAAATTATATCACAAAAAAAATATTATTTATATACTTTTATTCATGTTATAATTAAATGGGAGAAAGATTATGGATGATAATTTACAAATAAGAATAGCTAATCAAATAGAAAAAGAAATACTATATGATGAATTTAAAAATGATGAAGAGCTTAAAAAATATATTAATTTTAATATGAAAAGATTAATAAATATTTTAGCATCAAAACAAATGATAATTGGTTTCTTTGAAGTGTTATATTCAAAAGGTGACCCGGAAATACAATACGCTGTTATTAAAAGTCAAAGAGGAAAAGGATATGGTAAAATTCTTCTTAAAAAAGCTACAGAATATTGTATGCAAAGTGATAATCAAAAAATTTATTTAAGTATTGATGCACAAAATATTCCATCTATTATGACTGCTAAAAGTGTTGGATATAAAATAGATGATAATTTTGAATTAGACTCAAATAATAGAATTACGTATTCAAAAATAAATCCACTATATAGAAGGGGAAAAACAAGATAATTTTTTAAAATAATTTAATCGTGTGGTGACTTGATATAATTATAACATAAAAAAAAATATAATAATAGAATTATATTTTATTTTTTTATATGTTATATTTATTGTAATTTATAATTCTTAAGGAGGTACTCTATGGAAAATGGTTTCAATAATAAAAAATATATTAGAGTTCAAAGTGAAAAAATTAGAGAAAGAATTAAAATGTTTGATAAGCTATATTTAGAAGTTGGAGGAAAATTATTTGATGATACTCATGCTTCTAGAGTATTACCAGGTTTTAAAAGTGATTCTAAAATAAATATGTTTTTAGAGCTTAAAGATGAACTTGAAATAATATTTTGTATTAATGCTGGAGACATTGAAAAAAATAAAACAAGAGCTGAATATGGAATAACTTATGATATGGAAATATTTAGAATAATTAATTTATCAATTAATTTAGGATTCAGCATTAATAGTGTTGTTATAACATTATATAATAATCAGCCTAGTGTAGATAAATTTATTAAGAAATTAAATAGACAAGGTATAAAAACATATATACATACATTTACTAAAGGATATCCTACTGATATTGATACTATTGTTAGTAAGGAAGGTTATGGAGCTAATCCATATATTAAAACAACTAAATCACTTATATTAGTTAATGCACCAGGTCCAGGTAGTGGAAAACTTGCTACATGTTTATCTCAATTATATCATGATCATATTAGAGGAATAAATGCAGGGTATGCTAAATTTGAAACATTTCCTGTATGGAATTTACCTTTAAAACATCCTATTAATTTAGCATATGAAGCTGCTACAGCAGATTTAAAAGATTCTAATATGATTGATTCATTTCACTTAGAAGCATACAAACAAACCGCAGTAAACTATAATAGAGATTTAGAAGTATTTCCAGTACTTAAAACTATTTTACAAAAGATAACTAAGAAAGAAATATATAAATCTCCTACTGATATGGGTGTTAACATGATAGGATATTGTATTACAAATAATAAAGTAATAGAAGATGCTGCTAAAAAAGAAATAGTTAGACGATATTATAAAGAACTTAATAATTATAAAATTGGAATAGTAGATGAAGATATTCCTAATAGAATTAAAATATTGATGAATGAACTTAATATTGATGAATACTATTTAGATGTTGTAAAACCTGCTATAGCTAAATCTAAGAAAGTAAATGCTCATGTTATTTCGCTTAAACTACCAAATGGTAAAATAATTACTGGTAAACAAACAGAATTATTAAGTCCTGCTAGTAGCGTAGTATTAAATGCTATGAAAGTAATGTCACACATACCAGATAAAATGGACTTATTATCTCCTAGTATATTAGAACCTATATTAAAATTAAGACCACTTAAAAATAAATATAGCAATCCGCTTTCATTACAAGAAATACTAATAGCTCTAAGCATTTGTTCAGTTACTAATCCAATTATTAAGAAAGCTCTTACAAGCATTAAAAAACTAGAAGGATGTGAAGCTCATTCAACTTATATTGTTCAAAATGGTGACTTAAAAACACTTAATAATTTAAAAATTAATGTAACTTGCGAATCAGAATTTTATTTAAATAATTTATATTATAATTAAAAATAATAGACTATAGTTCTATTACTTTTTTTTCATAATCTTTAACATAATATACAATATTATTTTTTCCTTTTGATAATACTTCATGTCCTTCACTTTCTAGTAACTTCTTTTGAAGTTCGAAAGATTCAGGATATTTTTTATTTAATTCTCCGTTACTTTTAAGAACTCTCCAATATGGTGTAATATTATCTTTTCTTTGATAGCTTGCCCAAGCACATATATTAATAAATATCCCACAAGTTAAAGGACAAGTTATATCTACATTATATTTTTTAGCAACATACTTTCTTATGTCATTTGTTGTTATTAAAAAACCAGATGGAACCATTTTAATAACTTCATCATATATTCTAGGTGGAGCTATTACCATGGCTTTACCTCCCCATTTCATGGCGGCCGTTTCATCCAAAGTAACTATTTTTGGCATATCTTTATCATTATTCATCATAGAATTAAAATCTTTTTTATTTTCATTTGACATTTTCTTACCTCTAAATAATTATATCATAATTACTTATCACTTAAATAATTTTCATTAACATTTTTGTCTATTTCTTCATCAGTATTTTCTTCATCTACTATAACATCATAATCTTCTTCATTATTAGTTACAGGTATTCTTATTTTTTGATCTCCTACTATTTCAATACCAAGTTCTTTAGATATAGTATATTTAATCTTCTTATCTTCATTACTTACATCAGTACATGCTGGATTCTTAAGACTTCTTATTATTACTTCAGAAGAATCTGATAGTTCAGTATTTTCTTTTACTTTTACTTTAACTTTTTCTTCATAAAAAATTCTTTTGCTCACTACATCAGTTTTAGTATTATTATCATAACTATACCAGATATTTATATCATAACTTCCATTTATTTTAATATAATCATTATCTTTAATACCTCTTAAATTATGATTAATAACCCAACACCCTAACACTGTATCTATATTTTTTTCTGTATCAAGTTCATACTCATCTTTAAAAGTTTTCTTTCCCTTACCTATTACAGCTTTAGTGACAATCTCTTTATAATTATACATAAATCCTCCTATAAATAGAATATGCACTTTGCCTATAAAATGGTATTATTATTTGAATAAACAAAGTATAAAAGTAAATACTAATAATATGAAATTAATAGATAAATTATATAAACTTAAAAATACTATGCCAGACTTACAAATAAAAGAAATTTCTTTTGCATTAAATAAAATATATATTATAAATATTCAAACTGTTTCCTCTTCTACTTTAACTAATGAATATATATTAGATTATTTATCTAGAAGAAGTCTTTTAAAAGGTAATTTAAACCCTAATATAAGAAATGAAATTAATAACTACATTCCTTCTATTAGTAATGTAATTATTGATGAAAAAGAGGCTCTAAATTACTTATTTAATGGATTTAGTATATTAATATTTAATAAAGAAATAATAGCATTTGAAACAAAAGCATTAATAGATAGAAATGTTAATGAACCAACAAGTGAACCAACTATTAAAGGACCAAAGGATGCTTTTAATGAAAACTATAACACTAATATAGGTTTAATAAGAAAACGTATTAAATCAGAAAGTCTCTATATAACAGAATTAACCTTAGGAAGTAAAACTAATACTAAAGTAGCAATACTTTACATGAAAGATATAGTAGACGATAAATTATTAGAAGATGTTATTAACAAAGTAAAAGATATTAAAACAGATAAAATATTAGATACTTATTATATAAAAGACTTAATAAAAGATGAAAATAAATCTTCATTCCCCACTATTAAATCAACAGAAAAGCCTGATATTATAAGTAAATGTTTACTTGATGGTAAAATTTGTATAATATCAGAAAATTCAAACAATGCATTAATTATTCCAACATTTTTTATGGATTATTTTTATTATGATGAAGATAATTATCAAAAACCAATATTTTCTATTTTTGTAAGAATTGTAAGACTATTAGCTATTTTAATTACTATATTTGCTCCTTCTCTTTACTTAGCTCTTATTACCTATGATCAGCAAGCTCTACCTACTAGTTTATTAATAAGTTTTGCATCTCAAAGAGCTAGTGTTCCTTTTCCAGCTATAGTTGAAGCATGTATATTAATGTTTACATTTGAACTTCTTTATGAAGGAGATGCTTTAACTCCTACTTCTAGAGGTACTTCTCTTTCTATACTTGGAGCTCTTGTTTTAGGAGAATCAGCAGTAAATGCTGGTGTAGTTTCTCCAATAATGGTAATAGTAGTGGCATTAACAGCTATTAGTTCATTATTTTTTGTTTATTATGACTTCCAATCATTCATTAGAACATATAGATATGGACTAATGATATTATCTTCATTATTTGGATTAATGGGATTTTATACAGGACTATTATTGTTTCTAACTAAATTATGTTCCCTTAAATCATTTGGAAAACCTTTTTTATTACCAGTTTCACCAATATTAAATCATAAAAGTAAAAAATATTTAATTCATAACGCACTATTAATTCAAAATACAGATAAGGAGTAAAGCATGAAAAAAATAATAATTATTTTATTAATATTTATGTTATATGGTTGTGCTGATTACAAAGAAATAAATGATTTAGGAATAATTTCTACTATTGGAATAGAATATGAAAACAATTTATTTCATCTTACAACAGAGGTTATTAATATTGAAAATAAAAATGAACCATATATTTACGAAACATATGGTTCATCAATAGATGAAGCCTTAGCAGAGCTTTCTAAAGTATTAAATAAAAAAATATTTACTTCTCATTTAAAAGCACTTATTATCGATAAAAAAATAATAGAAGACAATATAGACTTTAAAGATTTCTTTTTAAGAAAAACTGATAATAAAACTAATTTTAATGTTTATGTAACCTCTAGTATAAAAGAATTAGTAAATACACACAATAGTAGTGAATCTAATGGAATATATTTAGATACTATACTAGAATATAATAAAAACACTTTTTCATCAACAACATCTTTAGAATTCATCAATATGGTAAAAATCAATTTAGAATATGGTAAAAACAATGTATATCCTCTTGTAAGTGTAAAAGATAATAAAATGTTTTTAGATAAAGTTATCACGTTTAATTATGAAAATATTCCTCTTATATTAGATGAAGAACAAACTATAATTTATAATATTATTAAGAATAATATTAATAAATCAATATTAAATATTCCATGTGAAAATAATAACATATTTAGTATTGAAATAGATAAAAGTAATACTTCTTATAAATATAAAAAAGACATAATGAATATAAACAATGAAATGGAAGTATCTTTAAATAATTATAATTGTACTTATGATTTAAAAGATTCAAAGACAATTAAAATATTAAATGAATTAGTTAATGTTTTTATCAAAGAGAAGATGAATAATTTAATAAAATTGTCAAAAGATAATAATAATGACTTCTTTGGTTTAGGATCTTATATATATAAACATAATTATAAAAGTATTACATCAGGATCTTGGGACACTATTTATCCAAATTTAAATACTAGTGTTAACGTTAAAACTTTTATAACAAATACAGGAGATGAGAGAACCCATTCAAAAGACAATAACACCAAAAATTAATAGTTTAAGCGTTTGTGCTATGTTTATTTTTTTAACAGGATGCTCTTATTTTGGAATAGCAACATCTTATATTTTAAATGTGTCTAAAACTACTACATTAATATCAATGGTAATTGGCTTTTTCATTGGTCTTATTTACTTAGTGGTTATATTAAAATTCTATAATATATTAATAACAGAAAATATAAGTAGTAAATTTAAAATATTATTTAAAAAGTTCTCAATAATAATTAATATAATATATATGTTAGTATGTTTATTAATAATAACAGTATTATCATATAGATTATCATCTTTTCTATCAAGTCAATATTTAATAGAAACAAAAGTTATATATTTAAATGCTATAGTATTATTCTCAATATTTTATATTGCTAATAAAAGAATAGAAACACTTTCAAGACTATGTATTTTATCTTCATATATAGTTTTAATTATGCTAATGGTTAATTTTAGTTCTCTATATCAATATATTGATTATAATAATTTTCTACCTATATTAAATATTAAAATATCTGACTTATTAAAATCTTCTTTTATTTTTTCATTATACTTTTCTATACCCGCTATGTATATAAATGTTATTAATAAAGATAATATTGTTGATTCAGAACGATTAAATAAACGCTTAATCATTAGTTATATAATATCTTTTATATTTATATTTTTAGTAATATTTACAACTATTGGGGTATTAGGAATAGACTTATGTAATATATTTAATTATCCTACTTACACTGTATTAAAAGAAATAAAAATATTTTATTTTTTAGATTCAATTGAGAATTTTAGTATTATAGTATGGATACTATTTATTATAATATCTGCTTCTATAGTATTATTAAATTTAATAAATGCATTTAATGAAACTTTTAATATAAAAGAAAAATATAAAAAATATTTATATATTTTATTATATTTATTAGTCTTAATAGTACCAAATATTATATTTGAAAAAAATACTATAATAGAAAATCTAAAATATATATACATTCCACTTAGTGCTAATGGTATATTATTTATAATACAAATTATTTCTCTAATGTTAAATAAAAAAAATGTAACAAATGTTACATTAAAATGAATCTATATTAATTTTAACTTTATTACTTCCATCATTATAAGCTTTTGCCTGAATAAGAGTCTTTATACTAGAAGCAATTTTTCCTTTTTTACCAATTACTCTACCCATATCACTTTGTGATACAAGTATTTCAATAGTAGTTTCATCTTCATTACTGAATTCTTGAACTTTTACTAAGTCTGGTTCTTTAACTAATTTTTTAACTATTAATTCAGTAAATTCTACTAAATTCATTATTTACTTTTCTTTTTAGAATTATGGAATTCTTCCATAACACCTACTTCACTTAGTATATTTTTAGCTGTATCTGTAGGTTGAGCCCCTTTCTTTAACCAATCTAATGCAGAAGATTTATTAATATTAAATTTTTCTTCATTAAGTGGCATATAAGTTCCTATAGATTCAATAATATTACCATCTCTTTTAGCTTTTGAATCAGCTACTACCAAACGGTAAAATGGTCTTTTTTTTGCTCCCATTTTTTTAAGTCTAATTTTAACTGCCATATTTTCCTCCTTTACTAAAATACTATACAATATTTAATAATAAATGTCAACTATTTTTAGTTTACATATTTTTAAATTTATCTATTATTGCATTAACAATTCTCTCACTAGCATGCCCATCACCATAAGGATTAACAGCTTTACTCATTTTTTCATATTCAGTTTTATCTGTTAATAATTTCTTTACTTCTTTATATATAATATCTTCGTCTGTCCCTACTAATTTTAAAGTTCCTGCATCAATACCTTCAGGCCTTTCAGTAGTATTTCTAAGAACTAATACTGGTTTTCCTAATGATGGAGCCTCCTCTTGTATTCCTCCACTATCCGTTAAAATAATAAAACTTTTATTTTGAAAATTGTGAAAATCAAAAACTTCTAAAGGTTCTATAAGTTTAATACGATCACAATCACTAAAGACTCTAGATGCTATTTCTCTAACTTTTGGATTTAGATGAATTGGATAAACAACCTTAACACCATCTGTTTCCATAATTGCTCTTTTAATTCCTTTAAATATATGTTCCATCGGTTTACCCAAATTTTCTCTTCTGTGAGCAGTTAATAATATTAATTTATCTCCCTTGAGCCAATCAAATACTTCATGATAATAATCATCTTTAATAGTCGTACTCATTGCATCAATAACAGTGTTACCAGTAACGTATATTTTATTTTTATCTTTTCCTTCATTTATTAAATTATTTTTACTTAATTCAGTAGGTGCAAAATACATGTCAGCTAGACAATCAACCATCTGCCTATTCATTTCTTCAGGATATGGACTATACTTATCATGTGTCCTAAGTCCAGCTTCAACATGGCCAATAGAAACTTGATTATAAAATGCAGCTAAAGCACCTACAAAAGATGTCGTAGTATCACCATGAACTAATACAATATCAGGCTTTACTTCCTTAATTATTTCTTCAAGTCCTGTTAAAGCTCTAGTAGTAATTTCACCTAAAGTTTGACCTGATTTCATAATATTTAAATCATAATCAACCTTTATATCAAATGTTTTAATTACTTGATCTAACATTTCTCTATGTTGAGCAGTTACACACACAATACTTTCTATTTCTTTTTTCTTATCCATTAATTTTACTAATGGAGCCATTTTAATAGCTTCCGGTCTTGTCCCAAATACACTTAATACTTTTATTTTTTTCATATTATCTCCTATAAATTATTATTTGTTTTTATCATAATTTTCTATTATTAATTTTTCCAATCCTTTACAATGTTGTTCAATAGAAAATATGGATTTAATTATATTTCTAGTATTTACATTATATGGATGTTTTAAATAATCTTCTATTTTTTCTTTTAAGTCATTGGAATCTTCACTTCTAAAGAGATTAATTTTCTCTTTAAATCCATTTTTATCTGCAAAATCATTTATTACTCTATGTCCTTCTATATCTGACGCAATTATTGGAATATCACAAGACATAGCTTCTAATATCGAAATAGGTAATCCCTCTATTCTTGCAGCAGTAACATATAAAAATAATCCATCATATAATTCTTTTGGGTTAGTTGTAGGGCCAAGTAATTCTATATCAGAACATCCTTCAGCTAATTTTAAATATCTTTCTAAATCTTCTTCTTTTCCTCCACCCATTAACTTTAATTTATATCCTTTTTTCAAGTTATTATCTACTTTTTTCCAAGCTTCAACTAAAATATCTATACCTTTGGTGTCACAATAACTTGTTAATGCACCTATTGTTTTTTTATTTTTTCTATTTTTAATTGGTGTAAACTTATCCACATC